>CALDOK010000022.1 GCA_937912125.1 uncultured Pseudomonadota bacterium | reverse complement strand
GCTGGCGACCTTGCCAGCGCTCGTCCTGGGTAGAAGCAAGCCGCGTGCCACGCGGTGCCAATGGCTGGGAATTGTGTAAAATCAGCGTGTTGAGCCTTACGAACCTCCGCTCGTCCTCCCGGTGACCTGCACCGCAGTGCACGGCGTGGAGCTTGCACCCTCCACTCTTGTGCTACCCTCCGGCCCCTCCGCGTCGCCTCGGGCTCCCATGCGCATCTCCGTCGTCACCATCTGCACCCGCGAGAAGCTCCACGATCACCCCCGCAAGCTCACGCGGGTCGACTTCGCCGAGCTGAGTCGACGGCTGTGGCGCGAGGACGAGATCGGGCACCTGCGCACGCCCGCTGGGCGCTTCTACACCGGGCTGCCGCAGCGGCGGTTGGGCGCGGGGGTGGGCTTGGCCCGCAGAGCCGGTGTGGCGGTGGACCTGTGGGTCCTGTCGGCAGGCTACGGCCTGATCCCCGAGTCGCTGCCGGTGGTGCCCTATGACTGCTCCTTCAACGGCATGTCCGCTCAGGATCTCCGCGCCTGGTCTACCCATCTGGCGCTTCCGGACACCGTGCCCATGTTCCTCGAGGCGCCGGCGGATCTCCGTCTGGTGTTGCTCACCGATCCCTATCTGCAGGCCTGCCAGCTGAGCCGGGACGCTCCGCTGGGGGCGCCCACCGTGTTCGTGGTCTCCCGGCGCCACGCCCATTGCCTGCCTACGGGGGCGATCCCCTGGATCCTCGAGCGGGCCGACGTGGGGCGCTTCCGCACTCCGGCCGTGGCCCTGCGGCAGGAGGTGGGGGCGTGGACCCTGGCCATGCTGGCGGCCGAGGGCCCATCGGGCCTGGCGCGGCTGCTGGCCGCGGGTGCGGGGTGGCGGGGCGCGCTGGCCGGGTGAGCCCTAAGGGAGAGCGCTACTCGCTGGCCGGAGCCGGCGGCTGGACCTCGACCGCCGCGCGGGTCACGGTGGGCTGCTCGCGTGGTGGTGGCGTGAACACCTGCTGCGCCTGCGGCTGAGGGCCGCGGTGGGCGGTCCACGAGTACCAGACGCCGGCCCCCAGCAGGAGGGCGGCGAGAATGATCCAGCGGATGGGTCCTTGGCCTTGGTCTTCCATGCATGCTCCCCGAACATGTCACGGGCAGCTTACCATGGGATTCCGGTAGGCGAAAGCGCGATTCAGTCTTTGCGCTTCGCGCGTTTTCTCTTCGGCTTGTCGCTAGGGTTTCGCAGGGCCTCGGCCTGATCGAAGCGGGCCATGCTCTCGAGCACCTCGGCGGTGCGCTCCACGAAGCGAGCCTGCAGAGCCGCGGGCACCCGGGCCAGGGTCGGGTCCAGCTGGCGGACCACATCGAGCCCCTGTTCCTCGCAGCGTTCAACCAGCACCAGGACCAGGTACTCGAGGGCCTCGTCCTGCAAGGTGCCCGGCGCGTCCTGGCCCAGGACCGCCGCGAAGGCCTCGGCCGCCTGGTCCCACTCATCCGCTTTGTAGTGTACCCAGCCGGCCATGGTCGTGGCCTGGGCCCAGGTGGCAGGATCGGCTTGGGTGGCGCTGACGGCCTCGAAGTGGGCAGCGGCTTGT
Source organism: uncultured Pseudomonadota bacterium (assembly GCA_937912125.1). GTDB lineage: Bacteria > Myxococcota_A > UBA796 > UBA796 > JAFGLY01 > CALDOK01. The sequence goes on along the minus strand of CALDOK010000022.1, from coordinate 50,268 downwards.
TCCCAGTCGGCCTGATCCATGGCCTGGCCTCCCAGGTGCAGCAGGGCCGAGGCCGCCAGCTGGGAGCCTGGAGACAGCTCCACCACGCGCTGCCAGGCCTGGGCGGCGCGGGTGGGTCCCAGATCGCGCAGGCACCACCCCAGCAGGTACCAGGCCTCGGCGATCTGCTCGAAGCTGCCTGCGCGGCCTTGCTCTACCTCGCCGATCAGCAGGTCGAGCTGCTCCACCGCGGCGCCGTACCCCCCGGGGTCACCGCCGGCGTCGGCTTCGGTGACCAGGGCCGCGGCCAGGCGGAAGCGGGCGGCGCTGATGTACTCGGCGTCGGGGTTGTCCTGGATGAAGAGACGCAGGCGCTCGATGGCTTCGGCCGAGCTGGGTGCCTCTGCGGGGTCGAGGGTTGGAGCCTGGATTGCCGCTGGTTCAGCGGGGGCTGCCTGGGCGTCTTGGGCCATGGGCGCGGGGAGGATCAGCCAGGGGAGCAGGAGCCATGGGTGCATAAAAGCTGCGTAACGCGGCTCGCTGACCCTGCCTTCCGCTGGGCTCTCCTGCCGCATGTCGCGGTTGGTGCGTTAGATCGACAGCGTATGCCTGCGCTGTTCCTCCTCGCCCTGGTCACGCTCCACCTGGCCCCTCCGGTCCAGGCCCAGGACGATCCGCTCGCCGACGAGCCGGACTGTGCGGAGAGCGCTTGCCCAGACCCACGCTGGGAGGCGCCGCGTCTTGCCGGCGCCTACGACTTCCTGCCCGGGCCCCATCGACCCTTCCAGGTCGTGGTCGATCCCATCTCGTGGAACCTGGGCGCCTGGAACCTGGGCCCAGTGGTGGCTTTGTCCGCGCCGGTCTCCCTGCAGCCGGATCTCGAGCTCGACGCCTGGCACCTGCAGCTGGGGGCGTGGTGGATGCCCAGCGGACCCAAGGTGCGCTGGCGCGTCGGTCCCGAGCTGGGCCTGTGCTTGCGGAGCTTCAGCGACGAGCAGGGTGAGCTGCTGCGGGACTGGCTGCCCGCGGTGGGCGCTCGCGCGGGCCTGTCGTTGCTGGTGCTCGAGCGCTGGCGGATCGAGGCCGGCTTCAGGATGGTGGGCGAGCTGCCCCCCAGCGAGCTGATCATGCTCGACATCTCGCCGGACATCCCCACCCTGCGCGCTCAGTTCCTGCTGGGGTTCCACCTGCCCACACCGGGGCGTTGACCGGACGGCTTGACGAGGGCTTCACGAACCGATGCCTCGTGGGGCTGTCCAGGGCAGGTGCAAGCCACGGAGCGCACCATGAGCCCCAGCCGACCCAGAACCCACCGACGCCGCTTCCCCATCAGCCCCCTCGCCGCCCTGGCGGCGGCCTCCTCACTGGGCTCGGTCTGCGCCATCTGGGTCGCGTCCGGGGTGGGCTTCCTCCCCGAGGAGCCCATGCTGGGGGAGATCGAGGAGCTGCCCGAGCGCTTCGTCTACACGGACTTCGAGCGGGCCCCGGCCCGGCCCGACCCGGCCAGTGGGGTCCGATTCTCCCGGGCGGACGTCCAGGTCTCGAGGGCCAAGGGGCCGCCCGTCGAGATGAACAAGCGCCAGGTGGACAAGGAGATCGCCGAGAGCGCCGGCGTGCTGGGGGCGCTGCGCGATGGCTCCGAGCTCGACGGTGTCTACGGTGGAGGCCTGAGCCCCGAGCTGATCGGCGGCATCGGCGGCCTGATCGGCGCCAAGGGGGTCAGCTACGGCCTTGGCTCCAGCGGTCGCGGAGGCGGAGGTGCCGGGTACGGTGACAGCCTCGGCGCGGGCCGCACCAAGGGCGAGGAGGGCCAGGTCGCCCAGCGCAGCCTGCTGTTGACGATGGTCGGCACCCGGGGTGAGGAGGCCCGTGGCTCGATCGGCTCCGAGCAGTACACCGACCACGGCGTAAACGAGATGACGTTGACCGAGCGGGACACCCAGTCCACCTTCAGCATCGACGTGGACACGGCCAGCTACGCTATCGCGCGCACCAAGCTGCAGCGGGGCAGCATGCCCCCCTCGGCCGCGGTGCGGGTGGAGGAGTTCGTCAACTACCTGCCCTACGACTACACCGCGCCCCGCAACGGGCGACCCTTCGCGGTCCACATGGAGGCCGCGCCCAACCCCTACCAGCCCGGGCACCATCTGCTGCGGGTGGGGGTGAAGGGCCGCGAGCTCGATCAGGTCCACCGCGCCCCGGTGCGCTTGACCTTCCTGGTGGACGTCAGCGGGTCCATGTCCAGCAGCGACAAGCTGGGCCTGGCCAAGGAGTCCTTGCACCTGCTGGTCAGCCAGCTGGGCATGGAGGACAGCGTGGCCATCGCCACCTACGCGGGCCGTGTGGCCACCGTGCTCGAGCCCACCCCCACCACCCGCCGCTCTCGCATCCATGCGGCCATCGAGGGACTGAGCGCCGGCGGCTCCACGGCCATGGGATCGGGGCTGGAGCTGGCCTACGACATGGCCCAGCACGCCTATGTCCCTGGTGCCGAGAACCGGGTGGTGGTGCTCAGCGACGGCGACGCCAACGTGGGGCCCTCGAGCCACACCGCCATCCTCGAGAGCATCCAGGAGCACGCGGGTCAGGGCATCAGCCTGAGCACCATCGGCTTCGGCATGGGCAACTACAAGGACACCCTGATGGAGCAGCTGGCCGATCGGGGCGACGGCAACTACCACTACGTGGACAGCCTGCGGGAGGCCGACAAGGTCTTCGGCCAGGACCTGGCGGGCACCCTGCAGACCATCGCCCGCGATGTGAAGATCCAGGTGGAGTTCGACCCCGAGACGGTGCTGGCGTATCGGCTGGTGGGCTACGAGAACCGCGACATCGCCGACCGCGACTTCCGCAACGACGCGGTGGACGCCGGTGAGGTGGGCTCCGGCCACCGGGTCACCGCCCTGTACGACGTGGTCCTGAACGAGGACGGCTGCGGCCCCATCGCGTCCGTGCGCCTGCGCGCCAAGCCCCCGGGGCCCGACGCCCCGGCGGCCGAGTGGAGCACCGTCTTCGAGCGCGAGGCCGTGCGTGGCAGCTTCGCCAGCACCAGCGCCGACTTCCGCATCGCTGCGGGGGCAGGAGGCTTCGCGGAGAAGCTCCGCGGCTCGAGGTACATGGCCGAGGTGAGCTACCGCGAGATCGCCGCCCTCGTGCGGGACGCCCTGCGGCCCCAGTACGACGAGGACGGTGAGCTGCTCGAGCTCATCGGCCAGGCCGCGGATCTGGTGGGTGAGGGGGCCGTGGCGCAGCGCTGATCTTTTTCTGAAGGATTCCTGGGCTGGGGGGTAGCAAGGGGACGAACGCGGGACGTTACGCGTCCCCATGCTCACCCAGGAGTCCCCCATGCTTCGCATCGCTACCTTCGCCCTGCCCTTCGCCCTCGGCCTCTCCGCCGCCTGCACCACGCCCCAGGAGGTCATGGACCAGGCCAGCAACGACATGGTCCTCGAGGCCTACGCGGTGCCCGCCGGGTACTCGGGCCTGATGGCCTCGGCCTTGACCCGAGCCTTGTTCGTGGGGGAGAGCAGTGTAGGCCGGGTCATCGAGACCCCCGATGGCCAGATCATCGTGGTGGCGCCCGAGAGCGTGCAGCACGGCGTGGCCCGGCTCATCGAGCAGCTCAACGCCGCTCAGCCGCCCCTGCGCACGCCTACGAATATCCGCATGGACTACTGGCTCATCCATGGCACCCGGGCCGAGGCCCCCACCTCGGACTACCCAGCCCCCACCCTGGCCGAGACCCTGGCGGCCGTGCAGCAGGCCGACGGTCCCATGAGCTTCGAGCTGTACGCCCACAAGGTGCTCACCTCCCTGGACGAAGAAGAGGCCCGCATCAGCTCCCAGGGCCTGTTCATCGAGCAGGAGGCCAGCTGGAACGCCGCGGGGGGCACGATCACCGCCGAGGTCTCCATCGACGCCACCGGCGGCACGGGCATGCGCACCGACATCCGCCTGAAGCCCGGCCAGGTGGTGGTGCTGGGCGAGGTGGCGGACATCGCCGGCGACCAGCCCTACGACACGCTCTACTACATCATCAGCCCCAGCGTCATCGGCGCCATCTAGGGCGCGCAGGACGGTGCTCCCCACCCCTCCCGGCTCCAGCCTGGACCAGGCGGGCCTCGAGGCGCTCTACACGCGCCTCGAGGTGCCCGTCTACAACGTGGTCTACCGCTGGCTGTGGGATGCCCAGGACGCCCGCGAGGTGGTCCAGGAGGCCTTCGTGAGCCTGTGGCGTATGCGCGCCCGGGTGCGCATGGAGAGCGTGGAGCCGCTGGTCTACAAGATCGCCCTGAACCAGGCCGCCAAGAGGCTGCGCTGGCGCCGCACCTGGCGCTGGCTGAGCCTCGAGCAGGGCGGAGACGAGCGGCCGGCCCAGGGCCTGGGGGCCGACGATGGCCTGGCTGCCCAGCAGCGCCAGCGCGCGGTGCGGGTCGCGGTGGAGGCTCTGCCAGAGGCCCTGCGCGCCGTGGTCATGCTCTGCGAGCTCTCCGATCTGTCCTACGCCCAGGTGGCCGAGGCCCTCGAGATCCCCGAGGGCACCGTGGCCTCCCGCCGCAACGCCGCCATCAAGTCCCTGCGCCGGTCCCTGGGCCGGCGCTACCCAGAGGATCTGTCATGAGCGATCCCCTCCACGATGTCTTCGAGATCCTGCAGCCTCCACCCGGTGGGCTGGCCGAGCTGCAGCGCCGGGTTCAGGGCGAGCGCACTCCCCGTCGAGCCTGGCTGGGGGGCTTGGCCCTGGTCGCTGCGGCGGCCGCGGTGTTGGTGGTGGCCTCCCCCCGCACTCCCGAGCCTGCCCTCGAGCTGGCCGACCAGCTGGCTTGCGCCGATCCGGCCCTGGCTGGTGTGCTCTGCGCTGGCGGTGAGCCTGGCGCGGTGGTGAGCCCAAGCGGCGCGGATCGCCTGGCCTTGGCCCTGGTGCCCAACGCCAACGATCGCGTGCTCATCTACCGGGTGGCCGGAGCAGGAGCGCCCATGCGGGCGGGGCAGATCACCCGGGCCCAGGTGGGGCTGGGGAAGGAGCTACGCGGCCGGTGAAGAGGACGCGCGCAGGATCGTCCGGGGTAGGTGCGGCGGGCCCGGGGCTTCGCCCCTGCGTCCGCGGTCGGCTACACGGCCCACTGGCTTGGAGAGAACCATGAACTTGCTCGGCACCCTGCTCGTCCTCACGCTCACTCCCTTCGCCCACGCGGAGACCCCCACCTGGAGCGCCATCCAGAGTGGAGGCTGGGTCCATCACGCCACCCGCAAGCACGACGTGGTCGGCAAGGTGGAGGTCTACGCCAAGACCGTGGCCGGGGTGGAGTGCTTCCAGGGTGTGACCACCACCACCTACACGCCGGAGCAGCTGCTCGAGGTGGCCGCGGACATCGAGGGGGCCATGCGCTGGTCCACGGCGGGGGTCACCGAGGCCGCCACGCTGAAGCGCACCGACACGCTGCTGGACTACTTTCAGTACCTGGACGTGCCCGGTTGGACCATGGCCAACGACCGCTTCTGGTTCCTGCGGGGCCACATCGTGCGCGGAGACGGCGCCATCACCTTCCACTGGGACCGGCTGGTGGACGGGGGGCCCTACGCGGCCCGCTACCAGCAGGTCATCGCCGATCACCCCGACGCCGTGGACATCCCCATGAACGTCGGGGGGTGGGTGTTCACTCCCGTCGATGGTAGCACCCGGATCCAGTACCTCATCTGCACCAACACCGGCGGCTCCATCCCCACCGCGGTGCAGAGCGTGGCCACCACCCGCACGCTCCCGGACAACCTGGGCGATATCGTGCGCGAGGCGGCCAAGCGCAATCCCTGAGAGCGGGGCAAGAACACCGGGCCGGCGGACGTAGCAGGGGCGACCCAGGAGGCAGACATGGCAGGCATCGCGGATCGACTCTTTGGGCTGGGCAAGGCCAAGGCCAGGCATGCGGCCCGGGATCTCCCGGATCTCCAGTCTCTGCTCAGCAGCCTGCCCCAGGCGGATCGCCAGGCTCTCGAGCGGGCGCGGCGGGCGTCGGCCCGCTGCAAGCAACAGCTGCACGGCGAGGGCTCGGTCTCGCCCGCGGTGCTCGACCAGGTCGGTGGCGCGGTGGACGCTTTGATGGACCAGGTGCAGCAGCTGGCCGATCGCCTGGTCAAGGCGCGGGCCTGGATGCGACAGCACGACCCCGAGAGGCTCGCCCGCGAGGCGGCCATGGTGGAGCTGGATCAAGCTCTGGGCGACGCCCCCTTGGACGCTGGCCGGGCTTCCCGTGGCGCCCTGGGTGAGCAAGCCCGGGTCGCCGCGGAGGTGGAGCGAGGGGTCCCCCGGCTCGCCTTCCGCCTCCAGACCGCGGCCCGTGAGCTCGAGGCCCTCGAGGCACGGGTGACCAGCGCGGCGGTGAACGGGATGCAAGGGGCGGACGGGCTGCTCGGCGGTCTGGATGAGCAGCGCGCCAAGGCCGAGCGCGCCTTGGAAGACTGGGACTCCACCGCCCGCGAGATCCGGAGCCTGTGATGGCCACCCGCTACCCGTGCCGCCTCGAGCTGGCCGTGCAGTGGGGAGAGATGGACGCCTTCGGCCACGTCAACAACCTCACCTACTTCCGCTGGTTCGAGTCCGGTCGCATGGACTACCTGCGCCAGGTCGGGTACCTCGCGCACATGGAAGCCACGGGCCAGGGCCCCATCCTGGCCCACACCGAGTGCCGCTTCAGGGCGCCCCTGGCCTGGCCCGATGGGGTGTTGGTGGAGACCGGGGTCGAGGAGCTCGACGTGGACCGCTTCCTGATGCGCTACCGGGTCACGGCCCTGTCCAGTGGAGTGGTGGCCGCCGAGGGCAGCGGTCGCATGGTGAGCTTCGACTACCGCTCTGGCGGCAAGTGCCCGCTGCCGACGGCGGTGCGTGAGGCTATCCTGCGGATCGAGGGCCGAGAAGGTGGTCCCTCCGTCCCGTAGGAGCCCACATGCTGCCGCGCCGCCTCGTTCCTCTCTCGGCCATGTTGCTCGTCGCCTGCGACCCCGTGTTCGGAGATGGGGTCCACGACAACACCGACTACTTCCCCCTGGACGGCGCCGCGCGGGTCGCCAGCTACCGCTCGGCGAGCGGTGCCATGGACTGGACCCTCGAGCTGCAGAAGGCCGATACCAGCACGGTGGACGGGATCGAGGTGGTGACCCTCGAGTACTTCGACGCCACCTCGAGCGATCTGCTGTGGCAGGTGCGCTGGTCCAGCGACGCTATCCATGGAGTGCGCATCCACGGCTTCACCGATGTGCAGGGCCAAGACGAGGTGGTCTTCGACACGCCGGTGGTGCTCATCGAGCGCGGCGTCCAGAGCGAGCCCGTGGTCACGGAGACCAACGGGTTCACCTTCACCGCCAGCGCGGGCAGCCACGACGGCTGTGAGACCTTCTGGATGCCCGCGTGGTCCGACGAGAGCTGCCTGGTGGTGAGCCTGTCGGACGCCGATGGCCTGCCGGGGACCCACGGCGTCATCACCGGCGAGTACCGCCTGGTCCCATCCTATGGGCCCGCCTGGCTCGATCTGGACGCCTACGATGACGCCTGGTGGATGTCCGACTTCGACTGGGAGGAGTAGCGCGGAGTCGGTGGTCCTAGCGGACGGCCCTGGCTCGGTCCTTGCTGCCGAGGCTGGCGAGCTCGCCCGCCGCCACAGCTCGGTCCAGGGCCTTGACCACGGCCGGGTCGAACTGCTTGCCCGACCAGCGCCGCACCTCGCCCAGGGCCAGGTCCAGGGGGCTGCCGCGGCGGTAGGGGCGGTCGGAGGTGATGGCGTCGATGGTGTCGGCCACGGCGATGATGCGGCTGGCCAAGGGGATACGCTCGGCGCGCAGGCCGTCGGGGTAGCCCGTGCCGTCCCAGCGTTCGTGGTGGTGGCGCACGATGGTGCGGACGTCTTCGAGGGAGTCGAGGGGCTCGAGGATCCGGAAGCCCAGGGCGGGGTGGCGCTTGACGCTGGCGTACTCGGAGTCGGTCAGCGCTCGGGAGGCCTGCAAGGCCGAGTCCTCGACCCCGATCTTCCCTACGTCGTGGAGCAGCGCTCCCAGGCGCAGAGCGCGGACCAGCTGGTCGTCCAGGGGGTACCAGCGGGCCAGCGCCAGGCTGAGCTCGGTGACCCGCAGGGAGTGGCCTGCGGTGTAGGGGTCCCGGGCGTCCAGGGCCTGGACCAGGGCCTCGAGGGTGCCAACGAAGTTGCGCTCCTGCAGCCAGTACAGCCGGTGGTTCTCGAGGGCCATGCCCACCGCCTGGCCCACCGCGGTCATCAGCCGGATCTGGTGCTCCTGGAACTCGAAGCCGGGCCCGTGGTGGGTGGCCAGGATCATGCCGATCACGCCACGGCGGCCGTGCATGGGGGCGCACAGGGCGGAGCGGATGGCGTTGACCGCGATGCTGGGGGCGTTGCGCAGATCGGCGGACAGGGCCACGTCGGGCACCAGGATGGTGCGCCCCTTGACGATGACCTGCTCGATGATGCTGCGGGAGAAGGGCTTTCCCCCGCTGGGGTCGGCCCCGTCGGGCCAGGTGTAGAGGGTGTGGGCGCGCGTGTGGACGGGGTCGTAGTCCACCAGGCACACGCGCTCGGCGCCGGTGGAGCGGGCCACCAGATCGGCCACGGCGCGATGCACCTCGTCTTCGCCCTGGCCGACCTCGAGCACGTGGCCCAGCTCGTACAGGGTGGCCAGCTCGCCCCAGGCTTTCTCGAGCCGGTCGACGTCGGGCAGGGGAGGGCGACCACGGCGGCCCCAGGGGGCGGTGTCGTCTCCGTCCAGGGTGGACCCCAGGCCGCGCTTCTCGGGAGTGTCGGAGCCCTGCCACTCGACCTCATCGAGCTCGATCCGGCAGGAACCGATGGCCAGGATCATGCCCCGCTCGACCACCGCCCTGTTGACGCGCTCGCCGTTGAGGAAGGTGCCGTTGGACGAGCGCAGATCGGAGACGCACAGCAGGCCGGTGTCGTCCAGGTGCAGCACGGCGTGGTAGGCCGAGACCGACGGGTCGTCCAATTGCAGGTCGACGGATGGGTCCCGACCGATCAGGGCTCGGCGGGCGAAGTGGAAGCTCCGTTCGGTTCGCCCAGGGACGATCACACTCAGCACGGGCATGGGATCTCCGAGTCCACCCCCCCTCTGCGGTCAGCGACGGGGGTGCAGTCGACAAGGTAGCCTGTCCCGCTGGCTCGCGGCCCCAGCCCGCGATGGTGGCGGGGCGAAGAGGGCTGCGCTAGGACGGCGAACCCAGCCCCGGAAACACCATGAAGCCTGGTTCGGCCCGGTTCACCAAGGGGCCTGTCGAGCGGGCTCTGGCGCGCACCACCCTGCAGATGCTGATGGGCATCCTGGCCATGGTGGCGTTCAACCTGGTGGACACCTTCTTCGTTGGCCAGCTTGGCAAGGCGGAGCTGGCGGCCATGGCCTTCACCTTCCCGGTGGTCGCCATCTTCGGCGGGCTGGCCCTGGGGCTGGGTCAGGGGGCCTCGGCGGTGATCTCGCGCGCCCTGGGTCACGGCGACCGGGATCAGGTCCGGCGGCTGACCACCGACGCCCTGCTGCTGTCGGTGGTGGTGGTGACCGTGCTGGTGGCCGTGGGGCTGGCCACCGTCGATCCTGTGTTCAGGGCCATGGGCGCCACGGACGAGCTGCTGCCCCTCATCGGGCAGTACATGCGCATCTGGTACGTGGGTATGCCCTTCGTGGTCATCCCCATGGTGGGCAACAACGCCATCCGCGCTACCGGCGACGCCCGCACCCCAGCCTTGATCATGCTGGTGGCGGTGTGTGTGAACGTGGTGCTGGACCCCGTGCTCATCTTTGGCCTGGGGCCCTTCCCCAGGATGGAGCTGGCCGGGGCCGCCCTGACCACCGTGTTCGCGCGCGCCGCGGCCCTGACGGCCTCCATGTGGGTGCTCACCCTGCGTGAGCGCATGGTCACCCGGCGCTGGGCCGGGCTGAGCTCCACCGTCGCTTCGTGGCGCCGCATCCTGTGGATCGGGCTGCCCGATGCGGCCACGCGCATGGTGCTCCCCCTGGGCGCGGGCGCCGTCACTCGCCTGGTGGCTGGGTTCGGCAAGGAAGCCGTGGCTGCGTTCGGGGTGGCCACCCGGGTGGACATGTTCGCCCTGGCCGTGGTGATGGCGCTGGGCTCCATGCTGGGGCCCTTCGTAGGGCAGAACCACGGCGCCGGTCTGTTCGCCCGCGTGCGGCGCGGGGTGCGTTCCAGCCAGGTCTTCGCCCTGGGGTGGGGCCTGGTGACCTTGCTGGGCCTGTGGGCAGGAGCCCGGCCCCTGGCGGCCTTGTTCAACGACGACCCCGTGGTCATCGCCAACATCGTGCTCTACCTGCGCATCGTTCCCTTCGGCTACGGGCTGGTGGGGGTGTTGATGATCAGCAGCACCAGCCTGAACGTGCTCGAGCGGCCCCTGCATGCCTCCGCGCTCACCATCCTGCAGATGTTCGGGCTGTACCTGCCCCTGGCCATCCTGGGGGCGCACACGCTGGGGCTGCAGGGCGTCTTCGTCGCGGCGCTGGTGGCCAACGGGATCGCGGGCGCTGCGGCCTTCCTGGTGCTGCAGCGGGTGCTCAACCGTCGAGCGCCTCTTCCACCCGGTCCAGCAAATCCTGGGTCGTGAACGGCTTCTGCAGGAAGTGGATGCCCTGGTCCAGGAAGCCCTGGGACCCCACCACGTCGTCGTTGTAGCCGGACATGAACAGCACGCGGGCCTTGGGGTGGATGCGCTGGACCCGGCGGTAGATCTCCCGGCCGTTCAGGCGCGGAACGATCATGTCGGTCAGCACCAGATCGATGGGGTCGGTGGAGCCGGCGGCATGCTCCAGGGCCTGGTCGGAGTCGGCCGCCTCGATCACGCGGTAGTGGCGCAGATCTAGGATGGTGCGCACCAGGGAGCGGACGGCTTCGTCGTCCTCGACCAGCAGGACCAGCTCGTGGCCTTCCCGGGACGAGCTGCGGGTGCGCGGCTTTGGTACCAGAGCCTGCTGGTCGGGGGCCGCGGGCAGGTAGACCTCGAAGGTCGCGCCGCACCCGGGCTCGCTCTGGACCCGCAGGTGACCCTGGTGCTGGTGCACCAGGCCGTAGACGGTGGCGAGCCCTAGGCCCGTGCCGCCCTCGTGTTCCTTGGTGGTGAAGAAGGGCTCGAAGATGCGCTCCCTGGTGGCGGCGTCCATGCCTGCGCCCGTGTCGCTCACCGAGAGCATCACGTGGAGTCCGGGCTGCACGTCCGGGGGGGCGTGGGCGGCGTCCACCGCGACCTCTCTCGTCGAGATGGTGAGCACGCCGGGCCCGCCCATGGCGTCCACGGCATTGGACACCAGGTTGAGCAGGATCTGCTCCATCTGGCTGGGGTCGACCCGGCAGCTGACCAGCCTGGGTGAGAGGGCGAGGGTCAGCTCGATGTCCTCGCGCACCAGCCGGCGCAGTACGTTTTCGTACTCGGACACCAGCGTGTTGAGGGAGCAGATCTCGACCTTCAGCACCTGCTTGCGGCCGAAGGCCAGGAACTGGCCGATGAGATCCCGGGCCCGGCCGGCGGCGTGGGTGACCCGGTCGAGGTTGCGGGCCGCCGGGCTGCCCTCGAGCACCTGCATCCGGGCCATCTCTGTGTAGCCCATGATGGGGGTGAGCAGGTTGTTGAAGTCGTGGGCGATGCCCCCGGCCAGGCGCCCGATGGACTCGAGCTTGCGCATCCTCTCGAGCTGCTGCTGGAGCTCAGCGCGCTCCCGTTCGGCCTGCACGCGGTCCGTGATGTCTTCGACGGAGCCCACCATGCCCCGCACCTCGCCGCCCTCGGTGCGCAGGGGGACGCCGGAGATGGAGAGGTGGCGGATGGGGGCGTCGGGCATCACCGCGGAGATGCGCTCGGCGTGGATGGTCTTGCCCTCGAGCAAGACGGCGCGGTAGGGGCGGCGCTCGGGGGGGATGGGCTGACCTTTGGGGTCGAGGAGGACGGCCTCGGAGGGGATCTCGAGGTGGTCGCCGTGGGCGGCCGGGCGCAGGGACAACAGCTCTTTGGCGCGCTCATTGGCGAAGAGCACCCGTCGCTGGGTGTCCAGCTCCACGATGCCCACGGGGCTGGAGCCCATGATGGCCGCCAGGCGGTCGCGCTCGATCTGCAGCTCCTGCCGCGCTCGAACCCGGGGCGTGATGTCCAGGAACACCGTCGCGAACCAGCCAGTCTTAGGGGAGAAGACCGAGATCTCGAAGTGCTTCTCGAGGGGAGGGAAGTAGGTCTGGAACGACGTCGGCGAGCCGGTCTCGGCCACCCGGGTGTACAGCTCGAGGTAGGGCGCCTCGGCTTGGCCGTACAGCTCGCTGGCCAGGGCCCCGACGGCGGCCTCGCGGGGGATGCCCACCTGGCGGGTGAAGGCAGGGTTGGCGTCGTGGATTCGGTAGTCCACCGCCCGACCGTTTTCGTCGCGCACCAGCTCGTGAAGCACCACGCCTTCGTTCATGGTCTCGAAGAGGCCCTGTAGGCGTTCTTCGGTGGTGCTCATGGAGCCCTCCGGGAGAGTTTGGTCGTGCCGAGGCGATGACTATCCGTCAATCGAATCAACTTGTCCAGCTTGCAGGCGCAGGATCGGAGTTCCACCGCCCGTCGTTCGATCTTTTCGTGACATGCCGCCGACCCTCGGCTCCTGACCTGCGAGCTGGCCCGGACCTCCACCGGGCGGCTCCTGGAGGCAGCATGCGCAAGGTGATCGTGGTGGGTGCCGGACCGGCGGGCTTGGCGGCGGCTGAGTCTCTGCTGCACCGTGGCAAGGGGAAGGTCGACGTGACCGTGTTGACCCTCGAGCCCTACCTGGGGGGCAGCGCCGCCAGCTTCACCACCTCCGACGGGCGGGTGGTGGAGCAGGGCCAGCACATCATGGCCGGCTTCTACCGGGAGCTGGGACGGCTGCTGAAGCGCGCCGGCGTGCCCAAGGAGGAGACCACCGTCTCCAACCGCGGCCACATGCGGGTCTGGGAGGACCGGGACCAGCAGACCCACGACCTGCACTTCGGGGCCAGCTCCGTGGGGGCGCTGTTCGATGGGCTGCGCTACAGCGGGCTGGGCTTTGGGGAGAAGCTGGGCTTCGGCAGCTTCATGGCGCGCATGATCGCACGGGTGATGGGCGGGGTGCCCGAGGCCTGGGACGACGTCTGCCTCTCGGCCCTGTGCCTCGAGCTGGGCTGCCCGGCGTCCCTGGTGGCCACCAACCTGTTCCGCTGCTCCCGGGAGGCCCAGTTCAACTACCCCGGGGAGATCTCGGCCTACTCGGTCATGCACACCCTGCGGGAGCTGGCCCGGGACTACTCGACCTCCGAGGTCCGCTTTCCCGCGGGCAGCATGAGCGACATCTGGTGGGAGCCCATCGGCCGGCGCATCGAGGCCCTGGGTGGGCGCATCCTGCGGGGTTGGCGTCTGGTGAAGCTGCAGCACGATGGCCAGCGGCTCACCGGGCTGGTCTGCGATCAGATCGACCAGCGGTCCTTGCCCGAGGGCTTCCTCGAGCCGCCGTTCCGCATCGTGCCGGGCTCTCGGAGGGTGTGGACCGACTTCGACGAGGTGGTGCTGGCCATCCCGGCGGGGTCCATGCAGCGGGTGCTGAAGTACGATCCGGTGCTGCGGGACATGCCCGGCCTGGCCGGTGTGGCGCGGCTGACCACCGTGGCCCCCATGGGCCTGCACGTCTGGCATCGGCAGGCGGTCACCCGCGGCCCGCGCACCCTGGTGGCCGGCCTGCTGCCCCCCATGGCCATCGCCCTGGACAACAAGCCCTTCAACCCGGCCTACCGGGACAACCCGGCCTTCGGGTCGGTCCTGCACTTCGTGGGTCAGGAGACGGGCTTCGAGGACTGGACCGACGAGGAGCTGCTGCACCGGGCCATCCGCGGCATCCAGCGGGTGGACGGCTACGAGGGCATCGACCTCGAGGGGGTCCTGACCTACAAGCTGGTCCGGGATCGCGCGCCTCATCGCCGCTACTGGCTGAGTGAGCCGGGCTCGCTCAAGCACAAGCCGCAGCCCGTCACACCGCTCGTGGGCATGACCATGGCGGGGGACTGGGTGCGCTCGAAGGCCGACTTCCCCTGCATGGAGACCGCGGTGCGCTCGGGCCTGCATGCGGCCGACATCGTCCTGAAGGCCCCGACGCGCCAGCGGCACGACGCCCTGGCTGGGAGAGCAGCATGAATCGGAGAGCTTCGTCTTGGTGGGCGGGTGTGAAGACCGTCTCTACAATCGGGTGCATCGCGGCCTCGACGCTGGGCGTCCTGGGGGGCTGCGCCCACCACGGGCTGCAGGACGTGGGGCCCCTGGCCCGCGCCGACTGGGCCACGGATCACCGGCCCCACGATGACGCGCAGACCGAGTGGTGGCATGTGCATGCGGCCCTCGAGGAGCCCGGCACGGGCGAGCCGCTCCACATCTTCGCGGCCTTCGTGGTGCAGCGCACCGACCTGGACACCGTGGCGGGGTTGCCCGCGTGGCTGGGGGGCAACCCGGTGCACGCCGCCTACGTGAAGGTGCAGACCCGGGACCGCAAGTGGACCGCGGATCGCACCAACATCCCCGACTACCCCATGGCTCGCTTCGTGGGTGAGGGGCTGGATCTGCGTCACGGGGGCTGGCGCATCGCCTGGGAGGGGGAGACCCTGGTGCTGCGGGTAGGGGCTGGCCGGCATCGGCTGGACCTGCGCCTGACGCCCGACGGACAGCCGGTGCTGCCCGGCCAGGACGGGCTGGTGGAGCTGGCTCCCGGCGCCCGCCACCTGTGGGTCCAGCACGACAACATGGTGGTCGAAGGCCGCTGGAAGGACGGCGCCCAGACCCGCTGGCTCGAGGGCGACGGCTTCTACAAGCACGAGTGGGGTCGACTCTACGACCCGCAGCTGGACGGCTTCGAGTGGTTCGACATGCCCCTGGACGACGAGCGCCACCTGGTCGTGGCCTGGCTGCTGGACGACGGCATGCGCGGGGTCCCCGGCTCCATGGCCTGGATCGCCGACCGGGAAGGCCGTCGGGTGGACCTGCCCGTGGAGCAGCTGCGGGTCACGGCCCTGGACACCTGGCACAGCCGTCGCACCGGCGCGGACTGGCCCACGGCCTGGCGCATCGAGGGTGCGGGCCTGGAGCTGAACGTCACCGCGGATCGGGACGACCAGGAGGTCTTCGGCTTCCCCGCTGCGGTCTACGCCGGGCCCGCCCGCGCCACGGGCAGCTTCATGGGCCGCGAGGTCGCTGCCGAGGCCTTCGTGGAGCAGGTGGGCGGACACATGCCCAAGCTGCGCTTCCTCTACGCCTCGCGAAACCCGGGCGCCAGGACCGCGAGCCCCGGCACCGCTCTGGCCACCCGCGGCTTCACGACCGCCGCCCCCGCTGCCGCCAGTGGGACCACCTGGACCCTGGAGCAGGGTGTGAAGACCTGGGCCGCGCCGGCTCCCTCGGCGGTGCCCTCGGGCCAGACCCGCGTGACCCTGATCTCCGGGCCTGATCAGGCCCTGCCCGAGGCGGCCCCTGTGGACGTGGACGAGCTGATCGAGGCGCTCGAGAGCACGGATCCTGCGGACTGGGATCGCCTGCTGGACGACACCGACTGAACCCCCCTTCGCGGGCCAGGCCCGCCCTGGAGACCCCCATGGCTCTGGATGTGACCCGTCGCGGTGTGCTGCTGGGAGGCTGTGGCTTCGCCGCCATGCTCGCCGCGACCGCCGCAGTGCCCTTCGACGCCGAGGCCGCCATGCTGCGGCAGAACCCAGCCCCCCGGCATCGCTGCCCCCACCGCGGCTGCCGCCACTTCCGTCCCGACGGCGAACACGACGGCACCTGCGCCATGTCCGTGCACGGCGTCGTGCCCACCATCGAGGTGCCCTGATGATCGCCCTTCTCTCTCTGCTTCTCTGCTCCACCATGGCTCAGGCCGACCCCGGTCGCGTGGTGGCCGGTGCCACCCTTGGCGGCAGCCCGGACCACGGCTTCGCCCTGCGCGGCAGCCTGGACTACGGCGCAGTGCCCCACTTCGGGCTGACCGCGGAGCTGGGCAATGTGCCCGGCTACAGCGCGGCGACCATGGGCATGGGGCTGATTGCCTCACCCCTGGACGGCCAGTGGTGGCGGGTGAGCGTGGTGGCCTTCCCCGAGCTCAACGTGCCGGTGCGGGTGCCCGACAGCTGGGGCACGCGGCCCCCCGGCGCCCTGAGCGCCGAGCCCGTGCCCGGGCTCGCCACGGGGGTGCTGGACACCAGCCTGAGCGTCCGCACCGGCCTGCGAGTCAACTGGCTCGTGTTCTGGGGGCTGACCTTCGCCGGCCGCGCCGACTGGAGCCAGCCCCTGGACGGCTCGCCGGGTTGGGCGGAGCTGGGCGGCGGGCTGTCGGTTCGGCTCTGATCACCATCGGATTGCGAGGTTGATGTGTCAGCGGTATGCGAGGTCCCGGTGTCGAGCTTCTTCGGTGTCCATTTTTTCGGCCACTGGAACCTCGCATCACCGCTGTCCATGCCCTCCCAGCCTGTCCCCATCCCCCTGATCGTCGCGCGCGCCCGTCAGGGGGACGCGGCGGCTCAGCGCGCGCTGTACGAGCAGCACGTGGACCAGGTGTTCGGCTTCTGCCTGCGCTTCTGTCGCGGCGACCGCGAGGCGGCGCAGGATCTGACGCAGGAGGCCTTTGTGCGGGCCTTCACGGCCCTGCCCGAGCTGCGCGACGGCCAGGCCTTCCCCAAGTGGTTGATGACCACTACCCGGCGCTGCTGCCTGCGCTGGATCGAGCACCGCCAGCGGGAAGCGGCAGCCATGGAGCGGGTCGCCCACGAGCCCCGCCCTGCCGCGGCCCGGGGTGAGCGCTCCCAGCGCATCGTGGCCGAGGTGATCGACGCCTGTCCCGATCCCAAGCTGCGTGAAGCGGCCCTGCTCTTCTACCGCGAGCCCCCCCACACCACCGACGAGATCGCGGCGCGGCTGGGCCTGTCCCGCACCGCCGTGACCACCCGCCTGATGCGCTTCCGCGCCTGGGCCAAGCTGCGCATGATGGGCCGCCTGGCGGCCGCCCTCGAGGAGGAAGGATCATGATCCACCTCGACGCCACGGTGATCGACGCCATCCTGGATGGCAGCCTCGAGCCCGACGACGCCCGGCGGATCCGGGAGCACCTGGCCGAGCCTTGCGAGCGCTGTGAGCAGGCGTTGATGGAGCACAGCGTCGATCTCGACGGCCTGCTGAGGCTCTGCGAGGCCGAGGTTGGTCTGGACGAGCCCGTGGAGCAGCCCTTGAGCAGCTTGGAGCGGGCGGCCCTGTGGCAGAGCGTCCAGGCCGACATGCCCGCTCGACAGGTGCCGCTCGCCCCTAGGTCCCGCTGGCGCTTGCCCGCGGCCGGTGGGGTCGTGATCGCCATGGCGGCGGCGTTGCTGTTGTTCTTCCAGCTCCCGCAGCCCTACGATGGGGTCAAGGGCCCCGGCGACGGTGAGGTCGTGCCGGCTCCCCCGCGGCTCGAGCTGCGGGTGGTCATCGGCCGCGACGTGGCCGGCAGCATCGAGCTCGACCGCCGGGTCCAGCAAGGCGAGACCCTGGCCAAGGACGCCTTCCTGCTCTTCGAGCTCGAGGCCGACCGCCTGGCGGCTCGCTACCTGTTCGTGGTGGACGCTGCAGGCGCCGTCACCCAGCTGGCCCCGGCCCCCGACGCTGTGCCGTCGCTGCAGCCTGCGGGCAGCCAGCGCGTGGGGGCCGAGGGGGGCTGGGTGGTGCTCGATCTCGCCGACATGCAGGGCGCCATCACGGTGGTCGCGGCGGCGGCGGCGCTGCCGGTGGACGCCACCAGCGAGGTGGTGCGGCCCTGGCAGGCCGGTGAGCCCCGCGACTGGGTGGCCTACGACATCCTGAAGCTCGAGGTCGCCCCGTGATCTTCTGGGGGCCGCTGCTCTCGGCCGGCCTGGCGCTGGCCGGGCCCCGGGTGATCCCGGCCGAGGCGGTGGACAGCCAGGAGGCCGAGGCCCTGTTCCGCGGCCGGCGCCTGGCCCTGCTGGTGGGGCCGGAGAGCTTCGGCGGCGGCTACGCCGATCTGCGCTACGCCAGCAAGGACGTCTCGGCCCTCGAGGAGGTGCTGCTGGACCCCGAGCGGGGGCACTTCGACGAGGTGATCAGCCTGACTGCGCCGGGGGACAGCTCCCGCGCTGGCGTGCTGGCGGCCATGGACGCCCTCGAGCGGCGGGTGGTCTCGGCCGACGACACCGTCTTCGTCTACTTCTCCACCCACGGCACCCTCGCACAGGGGCACGGCGACCACCTCGACCAGTACCTGGTGCTGGCCGACACCCGCCTGGACGACGTGCGGGGCACCGGCCTGGCCCACGACGAGGTGCTGGGCTGGCTCGAGGAGCTGCCCAGCAAGCGCAAGGTGCTGCTGCTGGCCACCTGCCACTCCGGCCAGGGCAAGTCCGTGCTGACCCCCGACATGGCCGCGGCCATGGAAGGCGCCAAGGGCGCGCCCGCGGTGCCCGCCCTGCGGGAGGTGAGCGAGGCGGTGGTGGTCATCGGGGTCTGCGCCTGGAACGAGGTGGCCCGGGAGTCCCCCGAGCTGGGCCATGACATCTACACCCACTTCTTCCTCGAAGCGCTGGAGGAAGGCGACCTCGACGGCGACGGCGCGGTCACGGTCACCGAGGCCCACGACCACGCTCGCGGGGCCACCTGGGACTTCACCGAGGGAACCCAGCGGGCCTACGCTCGGGCCGAGATCACCGGGGCCGACCCGGTGGTGCTGTCCGGCGAGCGCAGCCAGCAGGGCCAGGGCTTGCTCGCCTCCTACCAGGACAGCCTGGCGGGGCTGGTCGTGTTCATCGACGGCTTCGTCAAGGGCGAGCTTCCCGGTCAGGTGGTGGTGCCCCCCGGCCAGCACATGGTCACCCTCGAGGACGCCGACGGCCGGGTGGTCGCACGGCAGCGCCTAGCCTTGAGCGAGGGCCAGCGCCTGGACGCCCGCAAGCTCCTGCACCAGGACCACGTGCGCTTCGCCACTGGCTTCGGCTTCTCCGCCATCGGCGATCCCATGCCCGACGGCCCCACGGGGCGGGCGGAGATCCACCTCCCCCGCTTCCCCGGCCACGGCTGGGAGACCATCCTGCACGGGGCCGCCATGGTGCGCTGGCCTCGGCCGCTGCTCGAGGGAGGGCTGACCCTGGAGCACCCCATCCGCTACGGCACCTGGCAGGTCCGGGGCGGGCTCGACCTGCATGCCTACCTGCTGCAGAGCGACACCGACGGCCGCTGGTTCGCGGACGATCCCCTGGCCGATGGCCAGCGCCACCTGCTGGCGGCCTCGCTGTCGCCTCAGCCGGTCCTCTCCCTGTGCTGGCTGCCCAGCTACCCGAGCATGGCCCGCCTGGCCGTCAGCGGTGGCTATCTCTGGTACACCGATGCCGGTGAGTGGCACCACAGCTGGGCTGGCAGCGTGAGCATGGTGATCGGGGGGCGGTTCTAGCCGCGAGCGCTCACGTCGATGATGCGCTCGAAGCGGGCCTCGAGCTTGGTCCGCATCACCTCGGCGCCGGGGTTGTGCATGATGTTCACGACCTTCAGCGCGGGCAGCGTGTCGGACTCCATCAGCGCCCGAAGCCCCTGGGGGCCAATATTGGCCTCCCGGATGTTCAGGTGCTCGAGCTTGGAGAGGTGGGGGGAGCGGGCGATGGCCCGGGCGCCCACGTCGGAGAAGGGGTTGCCTCGCAGGGTGAGGGAGCGCAGCCGGCTGGCTCGGCGGGACATGACCAGCATCGCCACCCCGCCGTCCGTCAGCCCGTTGCCGCGCAGATCGAGCTGCTCCAGATCGTCCATGGTGGGGGACTCCGACAGGGCGATGGCGAGGCTGTCGCCGGCGCGCTGAGACTGGAGGCTCAGGCTCCGGAGCGTGCGCAGGGTGGAGTGCTGCACCAGCCGCACGAGGGTCTCGGCGCTGGGGCCCGGGCCCCAGAGGGTGAGCTCCTCGAGCTTCCTGGGCTTGCCCGCCAGCAGCGCTTCGACGCCTTCGTCGCCCAGGCGCAGGCTCGACAGGACCAGCCGCTCGAGCTTCACGCGACGGTTGTCGAACAGCGCCCGTACGAAGTCTGCGTGGCAGTCCACCGACCGCAGCCGCAGCTCGCGCAGCGCCTGGAAGCGACCCGCTAGCTCCGGCCACAGCGCCGCCGGCACGTCCCGGTCTCGGTTCTCGGCGACCAGGCTGTGGAGGCTCGAGGTCCATGGGGCATCGATCAGGGTCCGCACCGTGGGTTCACGGACCTCGGCCACCAGCGCGATGTCCAGCAGGCGGTCGGCGTGGGCGAGCAGGCTGGTGCCGCCCTCGTGGCAGGTCCGGATGCGCCGCACCCCCGCCATGGCTGGGCTGTCGGCGAAGGCCGCCAGGGCCTTGTCGAGTTCGTAGCCCGGCGCCATCTCGTGGCTGTAGGCCCCGGGGGAGTGCAGGGTGTAGGCCCAGTGGCCCACGTCCACGTCGGTGGCCAGCGCGTACCAGGGCTGGTGCGAGCCCTCGGCCACCGCGCTGAACCACGGGACGGGGAAGACGCGCATCCACGGCGGCCAGTCCCGCAGCAGGCGGCTCAGGGCGGAGACCTGGTGGCTGGACGGACGCTTCTGGTCGAGGGCTGCGGTGAGCTCGGACCACGCAGCTGGGGAGGGCTGTGCCTTGGCGAGTGCTGTGAGGTTCATGGCGCGATGGTAGCAGAAGCTCCAGGGCCCGGGCGGCCGCGCGGCGGTGTCTTCAGGGCGCCCGCTGCCGGCGGATCCCGGCTCCCTGCTGGAGTGCGCACGGGATGGCGGGTGGAGTGGGAGCTTTCTTGATACGTGCGCCGCGCTGGAGAAGCCCCATGACCACCAAGCTCCCCCTCGAGTCACGCATCGCGGCTGCCTACCAACAGCGCTTCAGCGGGCTGCCCAAGGCCCATCGCGGCGCCATCCGCAAGGTCATGATCGTCAACGGCGGCCTGCTGGCCGTGGTGTTCGGGCTGGCCTGCGCCATCGCCTTGGCGCTGTTCATGATGGGCGCCGCCAAGGGGCTCACCCTGGACCAGAGCCACACCGTCATCGGCACCGGCGTGCTCTGCGTCTGCTTCGGTGGCCTGAGCTGGCTCGGCTGGCTGATGAACCGCGTGGGCAAGCTGCTGCGCTGGTAGGGCTGGGCCAGCGCTCGGCCTACTCCGGGATGTGCTCGAACTCGACCTCGGTGGGCTCCTGGGCCTGTGACCGCAGGATCTCCACGTTCTCACAGGCGGTCTGGTTGCCGGCGTCGCAGGCCTGCTGCATCAGCTCGACGACCCGCCCTGGGTCCTGGTCTTCCTCTGGGCGCTCGGCCAGGTGCAGGGCGGTGTTGAAGCAGCCCACCTCTCGCTCGCCCAGGGAGCAGGCCTTGTCGAAGAACGTGAAGGCCTTGCCGCGGTCCAGGGGGGCTCCTCGGCCGAACTCGAGCTTCAGGCCGACCCAGGCGCAGCTGGATGGTTCGTCCTGCTCGCAGCCCTTCACGAAGAGCCGGTAGGCGCCCTTCTCGTCCACCTCGCCCAAGCGGCCTTCGTCCAGGGTGGAGCCGGCCACGTGGCACGGGCTGGGTTGCCCGGCCTGGCAGGCCTGCACCAGGGCGGCCTGGCTGCGCGCGGGATCCAGGTTGGGTCCCTGGCCGTAGACGTGGTTGTAGCCGAGCACTCTGCAGGCCACCGCGTGGCCCTGTTCGCAGCCCTGTAGCCGCAGCAGGTAGATGGCCTCGCGCTGGGCAGGTTCGTCGGCGTGGGCCTGCTCCAGGCTCTCGGCCAGGGCCTGGCAGTCCTCGGCTTGCCCGTCACGGCAGGCGCGCACGAGGTCCCCGCCCGCGATGCCCGCCAAGCCCGCTCCGCGGATCTGCCAGGCAGGGTGGGCGCAGGCCGTGAGGAGCAGGCAGGCGGTGACGGACAGGCGAGCGCTCGGCATGGTGGACCTCCAAGCCCGCAACCATGCCAGCCGATGGGGGCGACCGCAAGCCGGGGGCGACCTCATCGGTCCGGCCGCCCCTGGGTCGTCAGTGGCACTGGGCCACCAGCCAAGCGTTGTCGAAGCGGCGCTCCTCGAGGTCTTCGTCGCGGATCAGGAAGTAGGCAGTGCCCACATCCCCCCACATCCAGTTGGGGCCCAGCTCGTCCGTGTCGAGCTGCAGCAGCAGGTTCCAGTCGCTCTGCTCGCCGCCGCGGTGCCTCGCCGCGGACCTGCGCGGGTCGTCCTGGACCAGCTGGGGGTGGCCCAGCAGGTGGTGGATGATGCCTCCGGGGGGCTCGAGGCCCATCACGCGGACGGAGAGCTCGTACCAGGCCTCGAGCTGCTGCTCCAGATCGAGATCCTTGGGGTAGCGTAGGTCCTGCCAGCCCGGCAGGGAGACCCCCCGCTCGAAGCTCAGGCTGCAGGGCTCGAAGGCCTGCGCCTGTGCGGGGAGGCCGGAGGGAGGCGTCGTGCGCGTCAGGCCCTCGACGGGCCCGTCGTGGTAGCGCACGGCGAAGCTGGTCACGTCTTTGGCGTCGTAGCCCCAGCCGCCGCTCTCCACCGCCCAGAAGAAGTACAGCCAGCCGCTGGCCGGCAGGGCGGAGGTCGGGGCCTGCGCCTTCACCTGGGCCAGGTCGATCTGGGCCAGCAGGGCCATGGGCTCGTCGCCGAAGGTGGGCCACACGAAGCCCTCGGGCAGGTCGGGCCGCCCGGCCAGGCGTGAGGCTCCCACGGGGATGCTGTCCATCCCGGCGCGGGTGGGGATCAGCTGCACGTGGGGGCCCAGGGCGGCGGTCAAGGTGGCCGCCTGCCCGCCGAAGGGCGAGGCCTCGATCAGGGCTCTGGCTCTGTCGTGTGGGGTGCCCGATGCTGGCGCCGGGCTGGTGGCGGGCGCCGGGCTGGTGGCGGGACCAGGGGCGGGGGCCTCCGCCGGGGACGCGCCCGGGTCGCAGGCCGAGAGCAGGCAGAGGGTGAGGGAGAGCCAAGCGAGGGCGGGGGTGGCTGCGATCAAGGGAGACCTCGGACTGCAGGATGATGCCGCCATGCTATCGCACGCTCCGCCTGTGGCGTCCTGGAACGCGCATTAGGGTCTGCTTGTCGGAACGCACCATCGGCATCGGAGATCCCATGAGCCCTGCATCTGTCCGAAGAGCTCGCAGCGCCCCGCGTGTTGGCCTGTTCGCCTCCGCGGTGCTCGGCCTGGTGGTGGTGGCCCCGGGCCTCGGCCTGGCCCTCGAGCAGGGGACCGAGCTGCTGAGCCTGCCCGAGTCCACCGCCGAGGTGTTTCCCCGTCTGCGCTGCCACCTGGTGGTGGACCGGGAGTCTGTTGCGGTGGACGGGGTGCGGGTGCTGCGCCTGGAGACCGCGCAGGATGCCGACGGGCGGCCGGTGCTGGTGGTCCCTGACGACGACACGCGGGGCATGTTGATCACCGCGCTCTACGACCGGCTGCTCGAGAAGTTCGAGGACGAGAAGCTCGGCGCCTCGGCCCGCGAGGCCCTGGCCGTGCTCGCCCAGCGTCCCGAGCTCGTCCGGGAAGGTGAGCTGCTCCTGAGCATCGACCGTGACACCCCGTTCTCCGTGGTCCGCCAGGTGCTCTACACCGCGGGGCAGG
This sequence comes from uncultured Pseudomonadota bacterium, assembly GCA_937912125.1. Taxonomy (GTDB): domain Bacteria; phylum Myxococcota_A; class UBA796; order UBA796; family JAFGLY01; genus CALDOK01. The sequence continues at coordinate 26,709 of CALDOK010000022.1, read as the reverse complement.
CCCAGTTCGGCACCTTCCTGTTCGTCACCCACAACCCCTGGCAGGACGAGCTGCGCACCATCGAGAGCGCCCTGCCCAGGATCGGGCCCCCGCGACAGATCGACCCTGAAGAGGTGCCGCCGCTGATGCTCTCCGTCCTGGTGGGCGACCGTGGCCTGGGGTTGATGGGCGCGGACGACGTGCTGAACCCGGACGGGGCGCCCGAAACCGACGAGGCCGGCCCCACCGTGCCCTGTGTCAGCGGCGGCCCCTGTGTCGGGGTGGACGACTACGACTGGGCCGAGCTCAGTCGGCAGCTCGCGCTGATCAAGGCCGAGCACCCTGACGATCTGCGCGTCATCGTCGTGGCGGAGCCCGAGGTCCCCTACGAGGTGGTCGTGCGTGTGCTCGACCACGCCCGCTGGGCGCCGCGGATCCCCATGGATGCCGAGCAGGGGGCCTGGGAGTCCTGGAGGAGCGTCCGCGAGGAGCTGTTCCCCTTCTCCATTCTGGCGAGAGGTGCGCGATGAGGCGGCGCTACCTGGTCGTGCTGGCTGTCCCGGCGCTGGTGGCGTCCCTGGCCTGTGGCGGCTTGCTGGAGGATAGCTCCGAGCTGGCCCACGGGCTGTGGAGCCAGCTGGCGGGCGTTCCGCCGACGCCTCTCCAGCAGGCCCGGGCCCACTGCGAGGCCGCCCTTGGCAATGCGCGGCTGTACGAGGATCTACCCCCCATCGACCCGCATGCCGTGACCGTCTGCGAGCGCTGGTACGGCGAGAGCGCCAGCCCAGAAGAGCTGGCTGCCCTCGGGTGCATGGCGGGGGCGCCGGACCAGGCAGCCTGGGACGCCTGCCGGGCGCCCTTCGCACCCTCCGGTGATCCAGCGCGCGACGACATGTACGATCTCCACCTGCCGGTCATCCAGGTGGGGCCAAAGTCCCGCAGCGATGAGATCGCAGAGAACGCTGGCATCCTGGGCGCCCTGCGGGCCGGCGGTGAGCTCGAGGAGATCTTCGGCTCGGGCGCCCTCGACTCGGATCTCACCGGAGGTGTCGGCGGCCTGATCGGCGCCAAGGGCACTCTGGACGGCGCCAGCGGCTATGGCGGTAGCTTCGGGCCTCCGCCAACCAGCCTGACCGTGCAGACCGGGGCCCCGCTCATCCTGGGCGCGCTGGAGCGGAGCCTGGTCGACGCGGTGATCCAGAAGCACCTGGGCGCCCTCCGCTACTGCTACCAGCGCAGGCTGCTGGACCAGCCTCAGCTCGCCGGCAAGGTCGTGGTGAAGTTCGTGATCGCCAAGGACGGCGCGGTCTCGACGGCCGCCATCAAGAGCAGCACCATGAACAACCAGGAGGTCGAGACCTGCGTCGCCGGCCGCTTCCGGCGCATGCTCTTTCCACAGCCCGAGGGTGGCGGCGTCGTGGTGGTGACCTACCCCATGATCTTCGCGCCGGGGGAGTGAGCCCGGGTGGCGCACCCTGTCCGCCGGGTATGCCGCACCACCAGACTCCTGGCTCGCGGGACGATCCGAGCAGCCAGGGCCATCGTCTTCGGGTATTCACGGAGCCCTCACCGGGCCTGCCGTCGTGTCACGGCGCCCGGCGTACCGCTTCCACGCCCCAACGGAGTGTCCCATGCGAGCCCTGACCATCGCCCTGACCGTCTTCGCCTTCGCCTGCGCTGGCGAGCCCACCGAGCTCACCGCCACCACCCCCGCGCTGACCGTACATGTCGCTCAGGCTACCACCACCCCGGCGGAGCCCACCACCGCTGAGGCCGCCGAAGAGCCCGCCCAGGCCACCTGCCCCTACGCCCACCTGCACGGCGAAGAGGCCGACCCTGCCGAGGTCGCGGCCGCCACGGCCGCCCACGGCGACTGCCCCCACAAGCAGGCCGCCCAGGCCGACGCTGCGGCCGCCCACGGCGACTGCCCGCACAAGCATGCCGAGGCCGAAGCCGCAGCCGGCAAGACCTGCCCCCACCACCAGGCTGGGGCCGAGGCCGAGGCCGCCGACACCCACCCGCCCTGCGCCTGCAAGAACAAGGGCAGCGAGGCCGTCGACGCCCACGCGGACTGTCCTCACCACAAGGCCGAGGCCGCCGAGGCCGTGACGCCAGACGCATAGCAGCCCACGCGCCCTGCGCCTGGCAGTGGAGCTCCGCCCAGCGCGGTCATGGTCGTCTGGGCGGCGTTTGCTGGTATCGTGGTGCCCATGAACTCCCCCTGGACCTCCGCTGTCTTCGCGCTCGGCCTCGCGGCCTGCGCGACCTCGCCCATGGTGACCGACATGCCCACTGAGCCCCTGGCCCCGGCGGTGGCGACCGAGACCCCTGCGCCCCAGGCCCCCATCCTGATCTCCAGCTCTGCCGACGCCGAGCCCGGCCAGCGCGTGCGCTTCATTGGAGTGGCCTACGACGCCAAGCTGTCGGCCATCGTGGTCTCGGACCACTTCTCGCTCTACTGCATCGAGCTGGACGAGTGGCCCATGGAGGTGAGCGGAAAGACGGTGGAGGTCATCGGCCGCCTCGAGCGCACCGACCAGTACGCGGCCACGGTCAACGAAGAGGGCGAGATCAGCCAGGGCACCAGCGGTGGCGACTGGGTGCTGCACGGCGTGGAGTGGCGCGCGGTCGAGTGAGCGTCGTCCGCTTCCCTATCTGAACACCGCCCAGATCTCGTCGCCTGCCAGGTCGGTGCACTGCACGTCGCCCTGCCACTGCAGGTTGGCCACGGCGATGGCGGTGGTCTCGGCGCCGTCGATGGTGACGATGTCCTCGCCGTAGGTGTCCACGCTGACCGTGCTGTCGCCCTCGAAGCTCCAGGCGAAGTGGCCCTCGGTGCCGCACTCGCTGTCGATGGTGCCCATCCGCTCGCCGCTCGTGACACTCAGGCCGGGTACGTCGCCGTCCTCCAGGGCTGGGCCCCAGGTCCCCGACTCGAGGGCCGCCACCAGGCCGTCATCGTCCTGGAGCACGAAGCCGTTGGCGGCGCCGAAGGATTGCACCGTGCGGTAGGTCAGGCTGACGGTCTCGCCCACCTCGACGTCCAGGGCGGGGGTGTCGCTGACGCCTTCGGGGTCCTCGACGCCGTAGCCCAAGGACCAGACCGTGCCCTCGGAGTCCTCGATGGTCAGCACCCGGTCGATGGTCCAGTAGCAGACCATGGCGGTCTCGGGCATGGCCTCGGCCGTGTCGGAGACCACGGTGCCCTCAATCTCGAAGAGCAGGTTGTCGCCGTCGTACTCGTAGAGGTTCTCGGGCAGGTCGCCGGCCAGGCAGGCCGTGGCGCGGCCGCGCTCGATCACCGGGGTGTCACAGGCGGCGAGGGGAGAGAGGGCGATGAGGAAGCAGAGGGTACGCATGGGGTTCTCCGGGGATGGGGCGGCGTCACCAATCGCAAGAGCCATGCCAGTCGAAAGAGCGGGTTTGACCAAGGGCGGTGACGGCGAAGGCCCCACGACCCTGATCCCTGTGTCAGGGCTGCGAGGCGTGGCTGGCCCGGTCAGCCAGCGCCCCCACCCGGTCGGCCTTCTCCCAGGGCACGTCGCGGCGGGTGATCACCCTGGCCCAGGTGCGGAAGAACACAGCCAGGAGGAAGAAGGGCCAGGCAAGGCGCCAGATGGGGGTCCAGGCTGCCTCGCCCACGGGCTTGCGGTCTACCAGATAGCAGGCGAAGGCCAGGGCGGTGTCGAGCCACAGATAGCCCACCAGGAACGCCAGCACGGCGCCGGGGCTGGTCCACTCCACCACCCGCAGCATGGCGGGCAGGCTGGCCATGAACAGGGGGAAGATCAGCAGGTGCAGCAGCAGCAGGTTGGGCATGCCGAACCAGCCCAGGCTGTCGGCGCGCAAGAAGGCGCGGCGGTGCTTCCAGATGCAGGCCAGGTAGCCGTGCATCCAGCGGGTGCGCTGGCGCAGCAGGCCCGCGATGGTCTCGGGGGCCTCGGTCAGCGCCCGGGCGCGGGGCTCGTAGACCACACGCTGGCCCGCCTGCAGCATGGTCAGGGTGAGGTCGGTGTCCTCGGTGCGGGTGTCGCCCGACCAGCCGCCTACGGCCCGCAGGGCTTCGGCCCGGAAGGCCGCGGCCGCGCCGGGGATGGTGGTGATGCAGCCGATGGTGGCCTGGGCGCGGCGGGTGAGGTTGAGCCCCAGCACGTACTCGACGCTCTGCCAGTGGGTGAGCCAGCCGCTGCGGTTGCCGACCTCTATGTTGCTCGAGCAGGCGTCGGCCCCCAGCATCACGGGCAGCGCCAGCCGCTTCAGGCTGTCGCGCACCAGCAGGGTGTCGGCGTCCAGGGAGATCACCACCGCGGTCTGCGTGCGGGCCAGGCCGGCGTTCAGGGCGGCCGCCTTGCCCTGGTTGGGCTGCTGAGCCACCAGCTCAACCCTGGGGTCTTCCAGGGCCAGGGCCTGGGCGACCGCCAGGGTGCCGTCGCAGCTGCCGTCGTCGATGACCAGCACCCGCAAGTCTGGGTAGTCGCTGGCCGCGACGCTGCGCACCGTGCCCGCCAGGACCCGCTCTTCGTTGAAGGCGGGGATCAGCACGGTGAGTGCGGGCCAGGGTTCGTCGTTTGGTGGCTCGCTGGGGCCGGGAGCGCGCCAGCGGCGCAGCACGTCCCAGGCCGAGCAGCACACCAGCAGCACCAGGCGCAGGCCCAGCAGGATCGCGCCGGCGGCCATCAGGCCGTCGGTGACGGCCCACAGCAGGCTCACGGGCAGCTCGTGGTCTCGCAGGCGGCCAGGTCGGTGGCGTCGGCGCAGTGCTCGCGCAGGCAGGCCAGGTGCTCTGCTTCGCCCGTCAGGACCAGCTCGATGCGGTCGGGGGCGATGGAGGGGGTGTGCTCACAGCAGGTCCAGCCGGCCGGCTCGCCGCCCAGGGCCTGGGCGGCCATGCGGGCGAGGGGCTTGTCGTGGGGGTGCTGGCAGCGCACCAGGCTCTGCTCGGCGGCGCCGGGGGCCAGGCCGGGCGCGCCCGCCACCACCTGCGTGCCGAAGGGCGCCAGGATGGGCGTCAGGTGTTCCACCACGGCTGCGGTGGCCTGGGTGAGCTCGGCGTGGGTGGCCCCGGCACCCAGGGCGGCCACGGTGAGCTGCGCGGGGGGCAGGCGCTGGGCCTCGAAGCGGCCGTAGAACTCGGGGGGCCAGCTGGCGATGGGACCGTCCAGCAGGAAGCCGAACTCCTTGCAGCCTGGTCGCTCGGACTCGCAGGGCTCGATCTTGCGGTCCCAGACACCCACGATCAGGTCTTGCACCGGCTTGTCCACCTCGGACGAGATGAAGAAGGGCTCGTCGAAGGCGCCGGGGAAGCGGGTGGCGATGGCCAGGTCGAGCTCTTCGCCCTCGGGGGTGATCAGGGTGACGCCCACGAACAGGGGCTCCTCGCGGGGCATGTCCACCGAGCCCCAGCCGGCCGGCGTGTACTCCACGTGGGCTTCGAGGAAGAACAGGCCCTGTTCTTGGTCCCAGCGCACCTTCTGGGGCGTCAGGGCGATGGACTCCTGGCGCTGAGGGCACTGGGCCTCGAAGCAGGCCGCGGCATCGTCCGCGTCGACGCAGGCGGCTTCGAAGCAGGCCGTAGCCTGGGGGGTGGGCAGCCCCTGGACGAAGGTGGCTGCGGGGGGTGCCTGAGGCGGGGTGGAGCAGGCGGCGAACAGGAGGGGGGCGAGGTACTTCATGCCTGTGTTCTATTGTGGAAGCCCTGGCAGAGCACTCCTATCCATCGGTGGTGGGCTCGCCCGAACCATCCGCCTGGTGCTGGGCTTTGGTGGCGCGCTGGGCGGCCCGGAGCTGGTTGCGCTTGCGCTTGCGCTCCAGCCGGCGGTGGTCCTGCACCCAGATCTGCTCCACCTTGGCTCGCGCCCAGGGGGTCTTGCGCAGGAACTTGAGGCTCGAGGCGATGCTGGGGTCGTTGAGGAAGCAGCGCACGGGGATGGCCTGCGCCAGCCCTGGGAAGCCGTAGCGCTCCACCAGATCCTCGAGGATGGCCTGCAGCGTGACCCCGTGGAGGGGATTGTTGGGCTGGTCCTGGTTCATGGTGTGCGGGGCCTCGCGTGGGTGACCTCGGCATCGGTGGGCCCGGGGCTGTCGAGCTCGAGCCCGCCGAAGTACAGCTCCGCCAGCCGGTCGATGACCACCGGGGACAGCCCGGGCATGTCCCCGGAGAAGCGGTGGACGTCGGCCATCTGCTGCAGCAGGTCGCGGGGTTCGCAGGCCTTGAGGGGGCGCGCGGGGGCGAAGTAGTGCTTCTGAAGCAGGTACTCTACCACCCCGGCGTCGTAGCCGATGCCCAGCTCCCGGCACTGTCGCTGGAAGATCTCCCGGTACATGCTGGGGGTGGGTGGGCCCAAGCGGATCTTGTACCGGATGCGGCGCAGGAAGGCGTCGTCGGCCAGCTGGCGTGGGTCGAGGTTGGTGGAGAAGACCACCAGGCAGTCGAAGGGCACGCGGACCTTCTGGCCCGAGGGAAAGGTGAGGTAGTCGAAGCGGCTCTCGAGGGGGACGATCCAGCGGTTGAGCAGGTCGTGGGCGTCGGCGCGCTGGCGTCCGAAGTCGTCCACGAAGAGCACGCCCGAGTTGGCCTTGACCTGGAAGGGGGCCTTGGAGAAGGTGGCCTGGGTCACGCTGGTCAGATCGAGCATGTCCATGGTGAGCTCGCCGCCCACCAGCACCTTGGGCCGCTCGCAGTGGACCCAGCGTCGGTCGTGCTCGAGCTCATCACCGCCGATGGGCTGGTGGTGGACCTCGTCGTAGACCACCACGATCTCGCCCTCGGCCATGAGGGCCCGGGGCACGAAGACCCCACCGCGCATGGTCTCGGCGATGCACTCGGCCATGGAGGTCTTGCCGTTTCCCGAGGGCCCGTACAGGAAGATAGGGCGGCCGGATCGGATGGCGGGGCCGATGGCGGTGACCACCTTGGGGTCCAGCACCAGGCGGCTGAACGCGTACTCGACCATGGCCGGGGTGACCTCGTGCTGGTCGATGCGCTGGTGCTCGAGCTGGGCGGTGTACTGGTCGAAGGGCACCGGGGCGGGGCCGCGGTAGTTGTCGCGGAGCATGATCTCGGCGACCTTGTCGCGCCCGTCGCGGGTGACCGACCAGCGGAACCACACGCCCCCCAGGGCGCCGCTTCCGCCACCGCCGGTGACCAGCTGGTCCCGCTTGAGGCTCTCCAACAGGCCGCTGAGGATGTGGAAGTCCACGGCCATGCGCCGGGCCAGGTCGATGGCCTGCAGCCCGCTGCCAAAGTAGACGTGCTTGAGGGCCAGGTCGAGGAGGAAGGCCTCGTCCAGGCCCGTCTCTTCGATGCTCTTGGGGACCGCGGGGACTCGGGTGTCGTCCATGCTCTGCTCGCGGGTGATTGGCCCGAGATCCATAGCCGGCTGGGAGCGCGCTGGGGCCAGGATGCTGGCGGACGGACGGTCGCTGTCGCCCTGGAGCCCTCTGCCTGCGCTCCTGGGGCGGGTGGCTGTGGATCAGCCCTGTGGGCCCAGCTCCGCCATGAGCGCCGAGGCCTCGGGGTCCCCAGGGTCCGCCGCGAGGTAGGCCTCGAGGTCAGCGCGGGCTCTGTCCAGGAAGCCCAGCGCCACCAGCGTCCGCGCTCTCGCCCGCAGCGCCGGGGGCCAGGCCGAGCGCTGCAGGTAGCGGTCCAGGTGCGCCAGGGCGTCCTGGTGTCGCCCTAGTGCCGCCAGGCTGAGGCCCAGCTCGCAGTGGGCCTCCACCATGCTCGGGGACAGCTCGAGGGCAGCCTCGAGGTCCCTGAGGGCGTCCCCGGGGCGGCCGTCCAGGCGCGCCAGGCAGCCGCGCAGGAACAGAGCCTCGAAGGCGTAGCCTGGGCCCGCAGCCACCGCCGCGTCCAGCGCCGCCCGCGCCTCGGCGCGCCGCTCCGGGTGGTCCACCAGCAGGCGCCCCAGGGAGGTCTGTGCCAAGACGTAGTCGTCGAAGCGCGTCACCACCTGACGCAGGATCTGCTCCGCTTGGCGCAGCTCCCCGCAGGCCTCGAGCACCAGCGCCTCGGTGGTGGCGTGGTGGGGGTTGTCCGGGGCCAGCGCGGCCGCACGCTGCAGCGCCATGCGGGCGGTGTGGAGCTCGCGGGCGCGACCCGCGCACTCCCCCAGCATGTGCCAGTGGGAGGCGCCTGCGGTCGGCTGCGCGACGGCGCGCTTCAGGGCGGCGAGCTCCTGGTCGAGCTGGCCCAGAGAGCGATGGGCGGCAGCCTGCTGGGACCAGGCCTGGGCCTCGGAGGAGTCCAGCGCGATGGCCATGTCGCAGTCTGCCAGGGCTCCCCTGGGGTCCCCGTGCCAGCCCAGCTTGCGGTAGGCCCGTGCCAGCAGGGGCTCCACCCAGCCTCCTGCCAGCGCGACGGCTTGGTCGAGCAGGGCCAGGTCTTCCGCCCGCGCCTGCCTCCTGGTGGCCTCGTCCACCTGGACATCGGCCCGGTAGGGCTTGCCCGGTCCCGGGACCTCGGCATCGAAGGCCGCGCGCGCTGCAGCGAGGGCCCGCGCTGCTCGCCAAGGTGGCTCGCCCCCTCCTGCCTCGAGGGTGTCGAGTACCCGGGTCCACTGCCTGGGGCCCAGGCGCCATGTGCCTGGCCCCACTTCTCGGGCGCTGGGCATCAGGGCCTGCAGCCAGCGGCCCTGGGCGGGGGAGGCGAGCTCGGGGTCGCGGCCCGTCTGGGTGACGGGGATCTGGACGCGGCGCTGCCCCTCGTGGCGGGAGAGCACGAACTGGAACGGGCCAGGCTCATCCACGCCGGGCAGGGCTGCCAGCGCCAGGGTGATGGTCTCGTTGGCCGGCTCGGTGCGCCTGGACGACATGGCTGGACCCTCGCGATGAACCGGGTCCTAACGCTCCGCTCCGGTTCCGGCGGCCGTGGACGGCCGCTAGGCCATGGGTCGACCCCTCCGTCACCCCGGTCGCGCGGTGTTCCCGTCGGTCTGGGCTGTGGCTCCCGTGGGCCGGCGCCGCCAGGCCACGGCACCCAGGGCCAGCAGCAGCAACCCGATGCCCCTGGACTCCGTGGGGGCAGCGGCGCACCAGCCTCCACCGTCCTTGCCTCCCCAGGGGAAGCTGGACGAGCCTCCGGTGTCCACGTAGATGTCGCCGCCGGTCTGCTCCATGATCCAGTCCATGTGGACGTCCACCCGGGTGGCGCCCACGAAGCCGTCCGCACAGGCGTCGTCGCCTTCCTGGCCCTTCCACAGGCCGACGAAGGCGTTCACTCCCGCCAGCTCGTACTCGCCGTTGCTCAGGATCTCGAGGGCCGCGCCGCCGGAGTCGCCCTGGCAGACGTTCTGGCCGTCGTCCGGGTCCCAGGCGTAGATGATCTCCATGTCGAGGTTGACGATGGGGATGTCGGCGTAGCGCTTGGTGCCCATGTCCTCGGCGTTGTCGGTGGTGATGCCGTAGCCGACGAAGCGCAGCTCCTGGCCGATCCAGGTCGAGTTCACCAGGTCCTGGTTGAGGGGGATGGGCTCGATGGAGGGCATGCCGGCACCCTCGAGCTCCAGCAGGCCGATGTCGTCGGTGTAGGTGCTGTCGTCGTACTCGGGGTGGGCGATGCTGCGCTCCACCAGGACCGAGCGCTCGACGCCGGTGGTGAGCAGGTCGGCGCCGCTGACCAGGTAGATGTCGTTGCCCGCGTAGTCTTCCTGGATGGCCTTGACGCAGTGGGCCGCGGTGAGGGCCCAGGTGCTCGCCACCAGGGTGGCGCTGCAGAAGGGGCCGTACAGGGAGCCGTCGTACTCGACCGTGAGCGCGGTGACCGCGGCGGGCTCGTCGGTGGGGAAGCCGTTGACGATGACCGGCACCCGCAGCCCATCGGCGTGGACAGCGAGGGAGAGGACGAGTGTGGTGAGTATGAGCATGGCGTCTTCATCCTGGGCTCGCCCGCCTGCCTTGGCAAGCCCAGGAGGAAAATATGCTTGACGGTGTGGAGTGTGTACTACATAGTACACAGCATGAACGAGAACGTGTTCGGTTCCTGCATCCGCGAGCGGCGCCTGGCCCTGAGGGCCGACGATCGCGCCTTCTCCCTGCGCGGGGTGGCTCAGGCCATCGGGGTCGAGCCCTCCTACCTGTCCAAGGTCGAGCGGGGCCTGCAGCCTCCGCCTTCGGAGCACACCGTGCGGGCCCTGGCGGGTGCGCTGGGGGAAGACCCCGACATGCTCCTGGCCCTGGCGGGCAAGGTCAGCTCCGATCTGCTGCGAGTCATCCGCCGGCGTCCTCAGCTCTTCGCTCAGCTCATCCGGCAGCTCGACCAGCTCCCGGATCACGCGGTCCTGCGCATCGTGCGCGAGGTCCGAGACGGTACCTGGTAGCCCTGGAGGCCCATCATGATCGAGCTCCGCAACGACACCCTGGTCATCTCGTTCCCCGAGATCCACCCCGCGGCGCGGCTGCGCATCTCCTTCCAGCGCACGCTGCGCATCCCCGACGACGGGCGCTCCTATCCGCTGCCTCCCAGCATCGGGGCCTTCCCGGTGCGGCATGTGGACGACTTCGCCGCTCGGGTGTCGCCCCAGTGGCTCGAGCGCGGCGGGGTGATGCTGCCCATGTTCCAGGCCGAGGCCATGTGGCTGGACTTCGGCAGCGATCTGGTGCCCGAGCACGGGGTGTCCTACCCCTTCGCCGTCAAGATCGCGGCGGGCAAGATCAACGCTGCCTCGGGCGAGGACTGGCGCGAGGGTCTGCACCGTGGCCCACAGGACTACCTCGTGGCCCCCAAGCAGCCCTGGCTCGACGGCTACTGCGTGGAAAAGGGCTTCATCCGCCAGTTCGTGGCCATGCCCCTGGGCTCGGGCTACTCCGCCGAGGAGCAGCTCACCGGCAAGGCCGAGCACGGCGGCGTGCAGATCGCGGTCTACCCCATGAAGCGGGCGGTCTTCGAGCGGCGCTTCCCCAAGCGGCCCCCGCCGCCTCCCTTCGCCGCCCGGGCTGCCATGGGCCCCCCCATGCCCAGCGCGGCGCCTATGGACTGCTGCATGGAGTCCGCTGGCATGGGCCTGGCCGCAGGCGGCCGCATGCGCCAGGAGATCTACGACGATCCCTACGACTTCTACGACTGGGACAGCGCCGTCACCAGCCGCTGCTTCGTGCACCTGTGCAACTCGCTGGTGTGGCAGAGCATCACCGGCTCGGCCCCGCCCCACCCGGCGCCCACGGCCGATTCCTACACCCGCGCCGGCTTGCCGTGGTTCGACTACTACAGCGACGGCCTGGCCGCGCTGCCAGGCAGCGACCGCCTGGCCGGGGTCAAGAGCGTGGCCGAGCTGTCCGCCGAGAAGGGCGACGCCGTCTTGCCCGAGAACACCCCCGTCAGCCCAGAGAACATCCACCTGATCCGCGCGGGGTTGACCCCTGGCCAGGTGCGGGAGGGGGAGTTCTGAGGCCGCGCCCCGTGTGCCTTGGGTGTGGCCAAGCTACCCTGGGGCAGCGAGGAGAGACGATGGCGCGAGCGCTCCACCCCCTGTGTTTGCTGGCCGTGGGTGCCGGGCTGCAGGCGTGCGTCGCTCCGCCCGATGACACGGGGCCGGGCTCCGCCGGCGACAGCGGCGACGCCGACGCTCCCCCGCTCATCGCAGTGGGTGACCTGCTGACCGTCCCTGCCGGGTCGTTCACCATGGGCGGGCCAGGAGACGACGCCAGGGCCTCGCCGGAACACCTCGTCACCCTGAGCCGCGGCGTCGAGCTGGGCCGTGCCGAGGTGAACAACGTTCAGCTCGCCGCCATGCTGAACCTGGCCCTGGAGGGGGGGCTGCTGGGGGGCGACTACGCGGGCAACGTCACCGTGACCAACTCCATGGGGACCGAGCGCGAGCTGGTGGACCTGGACGGCGCTGGCTCCACTGGCGACAACCGCTGCCGGGTTCAGTTCGACGGCGCCCGCTTCGTGGTGCAGCCGGGCTGGGAGCAGCACCCGGCCACCTGGATCACCTGGTTCGGCGCGGCTGTGTTCTGCAACCTGCTCTCGGAGCAGGAAGGGCTCGAGCCCCTGTACGACCTCGAGGACTGGAGCGGCATCACCTACGGCGCCAGCGGCTTCCGCCTGCCCACCGAGGCGGAGTGGGAGCGCGCGGCGCGCTACGACGACCAGCGCAGCTGGCCCTGGGGTGACGCTCCAGCGCCCGATGACACGGTGGCCAACTACGACTTCCACCTCGACCACACCGCGCCCACCTGCAGCTACCCTGCCGGCGACAGCGCGCTGGGGCTGTGCGACATGGCGGGCAACGCCCTCGAGTGGACCCAGGACCGGCATGCCCCCTATGGAGAGCAAGCCGTCACCGACCCGGTCGGTGAGAACGAGGACGGTCGACGGGTCATCCGCGGCGGCAGCTGGAACCACGAGGCGGAGCGCCTGATCAGCTGGGATCGCTACTACGATCCGCTGCCCTCCGAGGCCTACGGTGGCATCGGGTTCAGGCTCGCCCGGGTGGGAGGCTGAGGGCGCGTCTTCGTCGAGCCAGCGCCTGCACTGGGCGCGGAAGGCTCGGGGGGCTCGGCACTCATGGAGGGTCGGTGTCCATTCCAGCCTCTTTCGAGCCGGGGTCGGTGGCGTTCCTCGCCGTGGACACGTACGATCGGTCCAGGAGGTCCTCATGCGTCGCCTTGTCCTGATCCCGCTCCTGCTCGCCGGCTGCCCCGATGTCGAGACCCTGGACTGCACCAGCATGGGCTGTGTAGACGGGCTCGAGGTCTTCTTCCAGCGGGACGACTACCCGCCCGGGGTCTACACCGTGGAGCTCGACCTGCACGGTGAGCTGATCCACTGCCAGGCCACGATCCCCCTGGACAGCGACGCCAGCGACGGCTGCAGCGACGGTCGGGTCTCCCTGTTCCTGTCGGGCTCCATGCTCGAGGTCTCGGAGCAGAGCATCGACGGCTTCTACCTGGACAGCGTCGATCCCAGCGCCCTGGCCGTCACCGTCAGCCTGGACGGAGCCCAGATCGGCTACGCGGCCTTCGAGCCGGGCTACCAGACCCTGCAGCCCAACGGCCCGGAGTGCGAGCCCACCTGCAGCTACGCCAGCCGGGACCTTCAGCTGGACTGAGGCGCGCAGCACGCCGGGGAAGGAATGACACGAACGGAGGCCTTCGCGCTGCTCGGTGTGCCGCTGGATGCGGACGCCAGCCAGCTGCGCCGGGCCTACATGAAGGGCCTGCGGCGCCACAAGCCGGACCAGGACCCCGAGGGCTTCATGCGCTGGCGGGCGGCCTACGAGCTGGCCCAGCAGCCGGCCGGGTCCAGCGACGTGTCGGGTTCCAGGCTTCGGGCGCCGGCGGGGCCGTCTGGTCCCCAGCGGCCTGGCAGCCCCCTCGGTGAGCTCGTGGAGGCGCTGGTCCGGGCGCGGAGGGGAGCGCCCAAGCGCTCCCTGGATGCTGCGCGTCGGGCCCTGTGGCAGGCCTCTGACGAGGGGCTCCACCATCCGATGATGGTCGAAGCGGCCCTCGAGCTGCTGCTGCTGCTCCACCTGGCTGGTGACCACGAGCATGGTCGCGTCCTGTACGACGATCTCTGGCGCTACCTGCGTCGCTCCGGGGAAGAAGATGAGCTGCTGGACGGCGATGTGGGGTATCGCCTGCGCATCGTCGCCGACCTGCAGAGCCTGGACCCCGCGCTCCATCCCGCCTTCGTGACCATGGTGGTGGAGGCCTTGCTCAGCGGCGACTTTGCGCGCTGCCGCGAGCAGGTGATGTCACGGCTGGGCTGGCTGCCCTCCGCTGAACGCGTGGAGCAACACCGGGCGCTGCACAAGCTCCGGCGTGTCCGGGCTGCCCTGTCGTTGCCGCCGGTGCCTGCCGGGCGAGCCGTGGCCCCCGCCTGGGTGACCCTGCTGGTTGTGTTCTTGCTGATCTGGGGCCACGGGTGCCGGCTATGGCTCGTCAACTATCGAGCCCAGGCTGCGGCGAGCCCGCCCGCCCAGCCTGAGCGAGTGCTGATGGACGATCTGGCCCAGCTGCGTCTCGAACGCTGCGAGGGCGCTCTCCCGGCCTGGGGGAGCTTGCGCTGCGATGGGGTCGAGCTGGCCGAGCAGGCCCTGGACCGCGCACTCTGCCCCATGGCTCGGGCGGCGGGTCGGCCAAGCTATCGCTACGACGGCCTGCTCGAGGACACCGCCACCAAGCGTGTGTGCCGCTACCTGGCCGAGCTGGGCTGCGGCCCCGAAGACCCTTAGGTCCCTGGCGCCCCCAGGGCGGTCATGATGCTGCGGATCTGGGCGAGATCCACGTCGTGGGGCTGCTCGGCCTCGGCGGCCTGTTGGGCCAGGAGCCAGGTGCCCGCCCGGCGCTCCCACTCGGCGGTGTCGCCGCTCTTGTGGTCTTTGAGGGCCTCGGCGTAGAGGAAGATGACCCTGCCCTTGCGCAGCTGGGTGGCGTCCTTGGCCAGCAACTCACCGAAGGTGGTGGTGATGGTGGTGCTCTGGTCTTCGAAGCTGATGGCGTCCTTCCAGGTGGCGGTGACCGTGATCTCGGTGGCCGCGTCTACGTCATCCGGCGCGCAGGTGTAGAGGTCCTGGTAGAAGACCATGCTGTCGTTGGGTGCGAGGTTCTGGGGTTGGACCTCTTCGGGGTCGGTGCTGTACTCCTCGCCCGAGAAGCGCACGATCTCGAAGCCCGGGGGCAGCGCGAGCTCGACGCTGACGTCCCGGGCGGCCAGGCCCATGAGGTTCACCAGGCGGTAGCCGTCGGCGAACCACTTCTCCACCTCGTCGCTGTCGTAGACGTACAGGGTGGCGCCGCGGCCCAGGTCGGTGGCGTCGTCCATCAGATCGTCGTTGTAGCTGCCGATCTTCCCGGTGCCGACGCCCAGCAGGTAGATGCCGTCCTCGTCCAGGTCGCCGGCGTATTGGCCGATGACCTCGGCGTCGGTCTCGCCCAGGTTGGCCTTGCCGTCGCTGATGAGCAGGACGCGGTTGAGCATGCCGTTGGCGCGGTTGGCCTCGGTGAGCTGGTAGGCGGTGGACAGGCCGCCGTACAGGTCGGTGCCCCAGGCCATGACCATGGCGTCGATGACCCCCAGCAAGGTGGCGTCGTCCGGGCCGGTGACGTGGTGGCTGTCCAGCAGGGTGTAGGTGAACTCGTTCCAGCCCACGATGGAGACCACATCGCCGCTCTTGAGCAGACCTGCGATCTCCCGGCAGACATGCTTCATGTTGTCCCAGGGGTCGCCGTTCATGGAGTTGGACAGGTCCAGGGAGAAGGTGAGGTTGATGGGGTCGCGATCCTCATTGCGGACCTGGGGTGAGGTGAGGGCCAGCTGCAGGCTGTAGTCACCGGGGCCGCGGCCCTCGACCAGCTGGACGTCCAGGGCCAGCTCGCCGTCCCCGGGCGAGGGGTAGGCGAACTCGTAGTAGTTCATGAACTCCCAGGTGCGCAGAGGCACATTGGACAGGGATGTCTCGCCGCTGGCGACCCAGGCTCGCACCTGGGCGGGGGAGGACATGGAGTTGGAGTCGTCGGGCGACAGGTAGAGCAGCACCGGGGTCTCGTCGTCACAGTCGATGCCCGTGTCCGGCTCGGCGGTGTCGTCGACCACGTCGGTGTCGCTGTCGCTGTCAGCGTCGGCGTCGGCGTCGCCGTCGGCGTCGCCGTCCGAGTCCGAGTCCGTGTCCGTGTCCGTGTCCGAGTCCGTGTCGCCCTCGGGCTTGGGGTCATCGGTGTCCCTCTCGCCGCAGGCTGTCGCCAGCAGGAGCAGCGCAGCGGCGGCGGTCGCCCGCCAGTCGAGTGATCTCGTGGTCATGGTCTCCTCCCGAACAACCCGGGCCTCCGTGGCCTCTGGGAACGGTACCACGGCCCGGCAGCGGGCGCAGGGTTAGGCGGCAGCGATGCGAGATGGTCCCCTTCGCTGCCTGGTGAAGCGCGTGGCGCGCTGGGTCCAGGGTGCGGATCTGGCCTTGGGCAGGCTGGTGCTGCGCCTCGAGGGCGAGCCCCTGTACCGGCTGGAGGGCGCGTGCTCCGGCTGTGGTTCCTGCTGTGAGCACCCCACCGTGCTGCTGCCCCGGGTGTTGTTCCGGCTCCGTTCCTACCGGAGCTTGCTGGTGGCCTGGCACCGCTGGGTCAACGGGCTCGAGCTGGAGCTCGCAGACCGACGGTCTGGGGCGCTGGTGTTCCGCTGCACGCACTTCGATCCCGCAACCCGGGCCTGCGACAGCTACGCCAGCCGCCCCACCATGTGCCGGGACTACCCCCGGCCCCTGCTCTACCAGGCCGCGCCTGAGCTCTTCCCCGCCTGCACCCACCGGGTGGTCTACCGCCACGCCGCCAGGCTCGAGCAGGCCCTCGAGGACCAGGATCTGCCGCCGGAGCAGCTGGCGGAGCTACGGCGCCGGCTGGGCCTGGACTGAGGAGTCCGGCTCGGGCGCGGCCAGCTCGAAGCCGTCCAGGCGGAGCAGGGCGTCGGCCTCGGCCTGGGCCAGGGCGGCGGCTGGCCCCCCGGCGCCCCCAGCGGAAGCCAGCGGGAAGCTCACCGCGTCGCGGCCCTCGAGCAGGGTCAGGCTGCGCCCGTCGGGGGCGAAGGCCAGGTCGCGGCTGCCCGTGCGGCGCAGCAGCCACAGGGACGGCTCGGCCAGGTCGAGGTGCCACACCAACACGGTCCCGTCTCGGTCGACGGTGGCCAGCTGGCGGCTCGGCCCGTGCACGTCCAGCATCTCGATGGCCTGCGCGTGCCCCGTGAAGCGTCGCAGCATCTGCCCGGCGTCGGCATCCCACAGGATGGCCTGGTGGTCCCGGGAGCCGCTGACCAGCTGGTGACTGTCGCCCACCCACCCCAGGGCGTGGACCCAGTCGTCGTGGCCCTCGAGGGTGTGCAGCAGCGCGCGGTCCTCGACCCGCCAGACCCAGATCTCCGGGGTGCCCCCCGCCGCGGCCAGCAGCGCGCCGTCGCGGGAGAAGGCGACGCTGGTGACGTGGACATCGGGCTCCTCCAGGACCGCCAGCTCGCGGCCGGCGGACAGGTCCCAGAGGCGCACGGTCTGGTCCGAGCCCGAGCTGGCCAGGGTGCTGGAGTCGGGTGACCACGCCAAGCCCCAGACCGAGCCGTCGTGCCCCTCCAAGCGCTGGAGCAGGCGGCCGTCGCGGGTGTCCCGGATCTCGACTCCAGCGGGGGAGCCGGCCCCCGCGACCCTGTGGCCGTCGGGGGACAGGGCCGCGGCCCGGAGGTACTCGAAGCCGTACTCCACGTCCCACAGCTGCGTGCCAGAGGCCGTGTCCCACAGCTGCATGCCATCCTGGAGGCTGCTGGTGAGCAGGCGATCGCCTGTCCGGGCGTGCTCCACCAGGTAGCCCACAGCGGGCAGGTGTAGGCGCGGCAGGCCGTCGTCGGGGGCCAAGGCCCAGAGGCGGAGCGCGCGGTCATAGCCCGCCGAGGCCAGGTGCTGACCGTCGGGGGAGAAGGCCACGGCGGAGACGCCCCCGCTGTGGTCGCTGAGCTTGGTGAGCTGCCGGCCGGTGTTGGCGTCCCAGAGCATGACGGAGCCCCGGGCGCCCGCCGTGGCGACCCGCGCCCCATCGGGGCTGAAGGCGGCGTGGTAGAAGTAGTCGTCGTCGCTCTGCAGGACCTCGACCTCTTCGCCGCTGTGGCTGTCCCAGATGCGGGTCCTGCCGTCGGTGCAGGCGCCCAGCAGGCGCTCGCCATCGGGGCTGAAGTCGACCCAGTAGACCATGGCCGGATCAGGGACTGGAATCTCCACCAGCCCGTCGCCCCGGATGGGGTCGAAGATCCTGACCGGGTCGGAGTAGGAGCAGCTCGCCAGCCGTCCGTCCGGGGAGAAGGCCAGCCCCGTCACGTCTTGCAGGCCAGGGTGGTGCAGCGCGAGCAGCTCGCCGGTCTCGGTGTCCCAGACCGCGATCTTGTCGATGTCCTGGCCGCCCCGGCTGGCCACCATGCGGCCGTCGGGGGACACCGCCACTGCCGTGGTGGATCGCAGCTCGGGGTGCTCGATGGTGAGCAGGGGCTCGGTGCCCCCCAGCTCCCAGAGCTGGAGCGCGGGGCCCTTGCCCCCGACCGCGATGCGCCGGCCGTCGGGGAAGAAGCGCAGGGCGTAGGTCACCGTGCCCCGCTCGGGGACGCGCATCACGTCCGTGCCGCTGGTGAGCTCCCGCACGGTGAAGCCCTGGGCGAACTCCGCGGTGGCCACCAGGCGGCCGTCGGGGGAGAAGGTCACGTCCATCAGCGCATCGCGACGGGGCACGCGAGCCTCGAGCCGCTCCACCTGGCGGTGGCTGGCCTGGGCCAGGCGGGAGCTGGCCCTGACCAGCAGCCGGTCCGCGTCGGGGCGCAGCAGCCCGAAGCCCGGGTCGTGGTGGGGCCCAGCCGGGTTGGCGGGGTTGTTGAGCTGGGAGGCGGCGGCGAAGATGCGGGCCTTCAGGCGCTGCTGGTCCAGCAGCAGCCGATCGGCCTCGAGCCCGTAGGCCTGGGCCAGCACGAAGTGGGCCTGCAGGCGCTGGGTGTGCTCCTCGGCGCGGGCGTCCTCGGCGCTGCGCCAGGCGGCGGCGACCCCCACCAGGCTCACCAGCACCGCCGCCACCACGATGGTGCTGGCGGCCACCGCGGCCTTGTTGCGCGCGGCGAAGCGGCGGATCAGCTCCCAGGAGCTGTATTCGTAGGCTTGGACCCGTCGGCCGGTCATGTACGCGCTGATGTCCTCGGCCAGCTCACGGGCGCTCTGGTAGCGCTGTGCCGGGTCCCGCTGCAGGGCGCGCTCGGCCACGGCTACGAGCTCCGGGGGGGCGTGGGCGCAGTGGCTGGCCACGGGGGCCACGGCCTCGGTCCTGACCTGGGCCACCACATGGTAGGGGTTGTTGCCCTCGAAGGGTGGGTGGCCGGTGAGCAGCTCGTACAGCACGGCCCCCAGGCCCCAGACATCCGAGCGCTCGTCGATGTGGTCGATGAGGCCATCGGCCTGCTCGGGGCTCATGTAGGACGGGGTGCCCACGGCCCAGCCGGCCAGGGTCTTGCTGGCGCGCACACCCTGCAGCAGCTCGACCTGGGTGGCGATCTCGGGGCCCCGGGTGTCCTCGACGCCCTGCAGCTTGGCCAGCCCCCAGTCCAGCACCACGGTCTCGCCGAAGGCTCCCACCATGACGTTTGACGGCTTGAGGTCCCGGTGGATGACGCCCTTGCTGTGGGCGAAGGCCACCGCGTTGCACATGTCCCAGAAGGCGCCGAGCAGCTCCAGCCGGGCGTCCAGATCGGGGCAGGTCGCCAGGCGCTGGTCCAGGCTCTGGCCCCTCACCACGCGCATGGTGTAGTAGAGCGTGCCATCGGCGCGCCGGCCCAGCTCGTGGACGGGCACGATGTTGGGGTGCTCGAGCAGGCCCGTGATGCGGGCCTCGCGCAGGAAGCGGGTGAGGGCGGTGGCCGTGGCGCTGTGGTTGGCGGCGTGTCCGGCGGGGGGAAGGAGCTCCTTCCAGGCCACCTCGCGGCCCAGGTGGCGGTCCATGGCCAGCAGCACCCTGGCCTGGCCGCCGCGCCCGAACTCCGCGCCGATGCGGTAGCGCTCAGGCTGCTCGTGGGTCACCCGGGCGCTGTCGGGGGAGGGGGCGGTGGTCTCCTCGGTGGCCATGGAGTCGGCGGCGGGCATGTGTACGTCGTGAGAGAGCTCGAGGGAGGCCGCGAAGGTGCGCGCCACACCGTGGTCGCCGTCCAGGCTCATGGCGGCGAGAGCGCCGGTGGCCCCGGCGGGGTTCGCGCGGCTGGCTTCGGCCACCATGCCCGCGATCAGGTCGCGCTGCTGGGGAGTGAGCGCGCCCTGGTCCACCAGCCTGTCGCCCAGGCCGCGGCTGGCATCGGTCACGCAGGCGGCGGCCGCCGCCATCACCACCTCGGCAGGGGCGAGCCCCAGCTGCACGGTGAGCACCGCGAAGAGCAGCTGCCGATCGGAGGCTTGGGAGGGCATGGGGCCGCCTGGGCTCGGACCCGAGCAGCTTACTGGCTTTCCAGGATCTGCTCCAGGGCCTCCTTCTCCAACCTCCAGGCCTGGGCAGCGATCCCCGTGGACGCCTGGGCCAGGATCTGCTCTCTCATCAGGGCCGCGGTCTCGGCCGCCATGTCGGCGTCCAGGATTCGGCTGCGGGCCGCCTCGGTGTTCTCGGCGGCGGTGGTCTCGTTCTCGAGGGCGTACATCAGCCGGTTGGTGTTGGCGCCCACCTTGGCCTGGGCCGCGCCCAGGGTCCCCATGGCCACGTCGATGGCGTCCATGGCCGCCCGGGCGCTCTCCACCGTGCTCACCGAGGTGCCCGCGAGGCCCAGCCCATGGGCGGTGGCGTCCACGGGCATCTCGAGGTCGATGCGCGAGCTGGGGTCGTTGGTGTGGGAGACCTGGACCTCGAGGTTGGTGAGCGTGCCGAACTCGGCGCTCAGATCGGCGGCGATGGCGGTGAGGGCGGTGGCGATCCCCGAGCCCGAGGCGTCGCCGATGTCCCAGGTCTGGCCGCCCGTGGCGGAGGTGATGGGGTTGAAGACACCGTTGTAGGCCGCCGGGTTGATGGTGTGGACCTCGACGTCGTGGGCGTTGAGCATCCCGCCGACAGCGGCGGCGCTGTGGCTCACCAGGGCGAGCTCCTGCCCGGTGTCGGTGATGAGCACCAGGACCCGGCGGATGGGGTTCGCGCTCCAGGTGTAGGCGTCGGGATCGTCGGTCCCGGGCAGGTCGGCGGCGCCGCCTGCGTTCAGCAGGGCGCTGTAGGGCGACATGGGGCCGTACATCTCGACCCCGAGGCTGGCCAGCTCGGTCACGAACTCGGCGGTCGCGATGTCAGCGCGACGGGTGACCCCATCCACGGGGTCGCGGCCCATGACCGACAGGCCCAGGCCCACGTTCAGGCCTGCGTCGAGGAAGGCTTGTCGGAACGCCTCGATGGCGGCCTGGGTGGCGGCGATCTCGCCGCTCATGGAGCCGGAGACGTCGACCACCAGGCCCACGTCCACCGACTCGTAGGACAGCAACGGCTTGTCTCCCCACAGGGTGTTGGCCGCGGCGTGGTTGATGCTGTTCATGGTGGCGGCGTACTCGTCCTGCACGTGGGCCCGGGAGCTGTCCGAGAGCACCTCACTGGCCGCCTGGGTGGCGAGCTCCCGCAGGCGGACGAGGTGGTCAGCCACCTCCATCATGCCGCCGTCTGCGGTGTCCAGGAGGTTCAGGGCCTGCTCGATGTTGCGCATGGCCACACGCTTGCTCGCCGCGACGGCGCCCAGCTGATCCGCCACCGCGAGGCCCGCAGCGTCGTCCGCAGCCTTGTTCACCCTCCGCCCGCTCGAGACGTGGCTGAGCCGCACGCGGAGGTCGCGCATGTTCCGCGTGATCTGCAGGCTCAGGGGCGTGGCGAGGTGGATGGACATGGCTGGGACGAGCTGGGGCCTGACGTTCGGGCACAGGCCTGAACGCAAAGAGGAAGCTGGTGCATGTTTGCGCGCGCTGGGGCGGTGCAGGGCCGCCGAGGGCGTCTTCGGATCACCAGGGCCCGGGTTTGAATGGCCTCGTCAGCCCCAGCGCTGGACGGGATAGTGGTGCGCCTGAACCCTGGAGGCCGACGTGCTTCGCCCCTGGCATCTCCACGTCCTGTGCGCATGGCTCACGGTGGGCCTGGCGCCTGGGCGCGCGGCGGCCGAGTCGCTGGTGGCCCTGCGCGATCCACTCTACGGGCTCGCCCCGGTGGCGGAGCAGGGGCGGCCCGTGCCCGCTCTGGTGCGGCAGATCGCCTACCCGACCCTGGGCATGCCAGCGCTGGTGCAGCCAGCCTCGACCTTCTCGGTGCTCCTTCGGGCCGACTGCGAGCCGGATCTGGCCGCCATGCGAGCTCAGGCGTCCCTGGTGCGGGCACCAGAGCAGGTCGTGGAGCTGGAGGTGCTGGGCCTGACCCCCCAGCAGCCAGTCCCGGGCATGTGGACCCTGCACCTGCGCGCCCCGGCGGGCATGGCCGCCGACAGCTGGGACCTCGGCCTGGACGATGGCGGCTGTGTTCAGGATGCGCAGCCCTCGGCCCTGCGGGTACACCGGGCGGGCGACAGCTTCCGCTTCGCGGTGTTGGCGGACGAGCAGCTGGGCGACCCCACTGGCTTGCTACCCGGTGGCGTGCGGGCCGGCGATCTGTACCCCGGGCGCGGCCTCCGGGATCTGGCGGAGCGTCGGCGGCTTCAGGTGCGCGAGGAGCTGGAGCTGCTCGACCCGCTGTTCGTGCTCTACCCGGGGGATCTCTGCTTCGGCATGGACTACCAGGCCGAGTACCCTGCGGTGGCCGAGCGGCTCGCCGGTGCGCGGCTGGCCGTCTTCGCCGTGCCCGGAAACCACGACGCCTACGCCCTCCACCGGGCCAGCGCCCAGCCGGGCTGGCACCGCCAGGTCCACAAGGCGGCCTTCTGCGTGGGGCGCTTCTCCCCGGGCTCCCCCGTGGATGGCGTGGCCGCCGTGGGGGGCTGCGTGCTGCAGCGCATGGCCGAGGTGCTGCGCCTCGACCTCGACACCGACGGCCTGCAGGCCTGGCAGCGCACCCTGGGTCCGGACAGCTACGCCTTCGACGTGGGGGGCATGCGCTTCGTGGGCCTGAACACCTACGGCGGCAGCATCGCGCGTCGCACAGCGGTGCCGGTCTCCCTGGGGCGTCTGCGCGACTGGGTGGAGCTGGACCTGCTGGCCGAGGCGGGTCTCGATCCGCTGCTGGGCGCGCCCCTGGTGGACAACTTCGGGGGCTTCATGGCGCCGGCCGAGCTGGGCTGGCTCGGGGACCAGGCATCCCATGCTCGGGCTGCGGGCCGAGGCCTGGTGGTCTTCGGGCACCACGATCCTTCTGGCGTCTACCTGGGGGAGCTGGCGGTGCGCGCCAACGATCCTTTTGGCCGGGACCCGGTGGCCATGGGCGGCTTCGAGGTCTGGAACTACGATCAGCCCTGGGACAGCGATCCTGATGACGGCATCGAGATCGACAGCCCGGCCGCCCACACCGGCGCCCAGCTGCTGCGTGGCCTGCTGGGTGGGCCGGTCACCGTGGTGGTGGGCCATGCCCACTACGACAGCGATCGCAGCCTGGCGGCGGGCGTGGAACCGGGCCTGGTGCGGGTGCTGCAGACCACCACGGGGGGGGCTGGATTGGCCCACGACCAAGCCTACCGGGGCTACCGGCTGGTGCAGGTGGACCAGGGTAGGGTGGGCCAGGCCGACTTCGCGCCTGGGCTAGGGTGGGGCTCGGTGCCCATCGGCAGCCTGTGGACAGAAGACCTGCCCCGCGCCGATGGTCCGCCCGACCGCGCCGTGGTCTCGGGCTTGCCCGTAGCCGAGACCGGCCGCCTGCGCTTCGAGCTTCCCCTGGACCCCCGGGGGTACCGCTTCCGCGTGGATGGTGCGGACGAGCCGCTGCCCATCGCAGAGCTGGCCCATGGCCCCGAGGCGCTCGTGGCCTGGGTGCCGGTGTCCATCCCAGCAGCCCAGCCCGTGGGCCCTGTGGCGCAGAGCGAGGCCGAGCTGGCCCGTCGGGTGGTGCGCTGGGAGGTGGCGGAGGGCAACCAGCCGCCCCAGGCTCGCATCGGGCTGGTGGGCCGCCGAGCGCCTCGTGAAGGGGCGGCGCTGGGGCTTCGGGCCGGCGCCGAGCTGCGCCTGTCGGCCGCGGGCAGTCGGGATGAACAGGCGCTGCTCTCGGCCACCTGGTCTGTGGGCGGGCAGCAGATCGAGGGCTTCGAGCCCCGGCTGGTGGTGGAGCGGCCTGGGCGCTACCCCGTGAGCTTGCGGGTTGTGGACGCCTGTGGCGCCGTGGGGCGAGCGGAGATTCAGCTGCGGGTCCGGCGTCCCCTGTGGCCGTGGAAGCGGCGGCGCGAGACCGCCGAGGGCCAGGCGGGATAGGCTCTGAGCGTGTGGTTGCTCCTGCTGATCGCCTGTGATTCCCCCGGGATCTCCCCGGAGGCGCCGCGCGTGGCGTCCGTGCCCCCTTGTCCGGCCGGCATGATCGACCTGGGCCCTGGGTCCGCGCCCATGGGCTCCGCCGAGACCAGCCACGGCCCCGCCGAGATCCCGCTGCTGGACATCCAGGTCGAGCGCTTCTGCATCGACCCCTTTCCCTTCCCCGGCCAAGCGGGGGATCACTACCCCGTCGACGGGCTGGCCTTCCGTCAACTGCCCGCCTGGGACCGGCTGCTGCAGGCCTACGGTCGTCGGCTCTGCACCCCCGAAGAGCTGCTCTGGGCCAGCGCCGCGGGGCCCGCCAACCTGCCCTACGCCACAGGCTCACAGCGCAGCATGCTCTGCGAGCCGCAGGACGACTGGGAGCGCATGGCCCCCTTGGGGAGCTGGCCGGCCTGCGTCAGCCCGTGGGGCCTGTACGACTTCAACGTCATGTCCTCCTGGGCCACCGCATCGGGTCCCATCGACCTCGCCCGTGAGGAATCCCACCCCAAGCCCTACGCTGTGGTCGGCGGCACGAGCAGGGAAGACACCTACTACGCCCCCACCAACTACGGGATCCACTCCCACGGCCTCGAGGACTTCCCCTACTACGACGATCAGCTGCGGGTCTGCGCTGATCCCGGGGTCCACGCCGACCCGGCCGCCTGGCAGATCTTCCGACAGGCCGCAGCCAACCAGGGCAGCTTCGGCGCCGCCCTGGCGTGGCACCGGGCCTACGGTCCCGGGGCGTCCGTCCACGACGCCTGGGCTGCACCCCCCATGGCCGATCCGGAGCCGTGGTGGTGAGCGCTCCTGCCCCGCGCCGTTGGGTGCTCTGGGCCTGCCTGGTGGTGGTGGCCCTGCTGGCCGTGGCCTTCTTCGGTGTGGCCTGCTCGACCTCCTGGGCCCGCATCGCCTTGCTGCACACCGTCGAGCCCTACGCCCTGGCGGTGCACCAGCAGCTCTTGTACAACTTCGCCGACAGCGGCAGTTTCTCCCAGACCATCCACACCGGCTACGACGACGCCTGGACCTGGTCGGGCCACCGGGCCGCCACCCTGCCCTTGGTCGGGCTGATCTACGGCCTGGTGCCCTCGCCCTTCTTCCTCACCGCCATCGTGATCGGCGCGGTCACCCTGGGGGTCATCCCGGCGGCTGGGCTGGGAGCCAAGGCGCTGCGTCACCCTCTGGGCATGGTGGTCGGAGCGCTGGTGTACCTGGGCTGCCCGGCGGTGATGGGGCTGGCGCTGCAGGACTACCAGGACCTGGTCTTCGCCTTGCCCTTCCTGCTGGTCACCCTGTGGGCCCTGCGCGCCCGGCGGCCGTGGTGGGTGCTGCTGGGTGCCCTGCTGGGCTGCCTGCCTCGCGAAGAGTGCATCCCGGTGGTGGTCGCGGCGGCGCTGATCAGCTTCGATCCCCGCTGGGAGCGCCCCTGGCGTCGCTGGGCTCGGAACCTGGGCCTGGCGGGGGGCGTCGCCCTGGCCTACGGCCTGGCGCTGGCGCTGCTCTTCCCGGTGCATGCCACCTCCCACGACATGCCCATGGCCGCCTCGCTGGGCAGCTGGGTGGATCCCCAGCAGCAGCTGCGGCTGTTCGGGATGGAGCGGCTCGAGAGCTTCTATGCCTTGGCCTGGGCCCCCGTGGGGCTGGTGGGGCTGCTGGCTCCCCTGGTGCTCCTGCCGGGGCTGGGCTTGATGTTGATGCACATGACCGTACCCTGGGGGCACGGCGTCGACCGCTACTGGAGCGGCCACGTCCACCACCTGGCCCCGATGGTGCCCTTCTTCGTGGCTGCGGCCATCCTGGGGGGGGCCCGGCTGCTGCGTCTGGCCCGTCACCCCAGGCTGGGGCGGGCGGGGGTGGCGCTGCCCTGGGCCGTGGCTGGGGCCCTGCTGGCCTATGGGCTGTGGTGGAACATGGTGTGGGCCACGGGCTTCAACCTGGTCCTCAGCCCCTTGCCACGCTGGCCCGAGCACTGGCATCCGGCCTGGGGGCTGGTGGGGCCCCTCCCTCCCGATGCCGTGCCCATCGTGCCCTTGGATGCTTCCCTGGCCGTCTCGGCCCGCGCCCGCTCCTACACCTTCAGCGAGAGCCTGCAGGACAAGGCGCCCGGCCTGGGCCTGGGGGCTGGCACCCACCTGCTGGTGCATCAGGACAACAGCGCGGTGCTCGCATGGGGTCAAGCCATGCCCGGGGCCCGAGTGGTGGCTCGGGCCGATCCCTACCTGCTGCTGACCTGGACGTCCGGGGCGGTGGATCCCATGGTGGGCTGGTGGGAGGATCCCCCCACCCGCATCCAGAGCTGGCCCTACGAGCTCGGCGGCGAGCGACGCCTCCCGGGCGTGCCTCCGCCCCCCGCCGAGGCCGAGCCCGAGCTGCCGATCCTGCCGCCGCCAGTGCGCTGAGCGATCAGAACGGCATCGCGAAGTTCAGGTCGAGCACGACCTCGCTGACGCGCTGACCCGGGGTCCAGACGAAGGTGGGACAGGCGGTGTCGCCGAAGGTGACCAGCTCGCCCCAGCTGGGGCCGGCCTCGTCGCAGACCTCGGCGTCGGTCTCGAGGTACCCGTTGATGGCGTAGGTGGTGCCCTCCACCATACCCGCGGCCTCGAACTCGGCGCTGAAGGGCACCGTGGCGACGCCGTCGATCAGGTCCACATCGGCCACCATGAAGCCGTCGAAGGCGTCGATGTTGCCCATGTTGGACATGGACGGGCACTCGTTGACCACGGCCAGGCAGAGCAGCCCCGCGGCGCTGCCCTTCAGAGGGTCGGTGGAGCGGCTGGCGGTGCCATCGACGAACACGATGGTGGGGTCCAGGTCGGTGTCGGCGTCGGTGTCGGCGTCGGTGTCGGCGTCGGCG
>CALDOK010000021.1 GCA_937912125.1 uncultured Pseudomonadota bacterium | reverse complement strand
GGCCTTCGGGGCCACGAGCTGGGATCAGGGCGCGGTGCTGGGTAGCTTCGAGACCGGAACGGAGAGCTGGGAGCTGACGGTCGACGACAGTGTCGAGGGAGAGCGCTGGAGCGGGCAGACCGTCAGCGGGCGCGAGGGTCTGTTCCGCCTGGAGCTGGCCGGCACCTGGCTCGACGAGCACACCTACAGCGTCGTGCCCGTCCTGCAGCAGATCGATCCCAACAGCGCCCGGGTGGTGGACTGGCTGACACTCGACGCCCACGGCTCCATCTCGGACGCGAACGGCAACCCGAACTACCACTGGCACCGGCTGGTGGGCTCGAGCGCCGAGCCCCTGCTCTACGACGTGACCGAGCCCGGGGTCGCACAGCGCGTGCTGAGCGATCCGCTGCGGCTGGAGCCCGTCTCCTTCCCGGTTCTGCCAGAAGGCGACGGTCTGTACGGCTTCGAGCACGAAGGAAGCCTGCTGCTCGCCGTCAGCGCGGAAGATGGCTCCTACCTGGCCGCGGGGGGGCTCGACGACCAGCTCGAGCGCCTGGAGTCAGACGACGAGATTCTGGGCGAGGCGCGCCTCCAGGCCTTCGCGGCGACCGCCGATGGTGGCGTCGCGCTCTACGAGCAGGCCGGCCTGCACCTTGCAGGCTGGTCCCTGGACGGCGCCATGAACTGGCGGACGTCCATCCCCTGCGTCGGCTGCACCGCGCACGAGCTGTGGTTGCAGCCCGCCGGCGCAGTGCTGATCCGCCCCTCGGTGCACACCATGACCGAGTCTACGACCAAGCCCTTCCCGCTGCTCTTCGACCCGGCCACCGGGGTCTTCCGTACCCCGACCGGCGCCTGCGACGACTGGACCTACTGGCTGCCGCGCGTGCCCTGGGACGGACGCTCCTGGGCGGTGAGCCGACTGAGCAGCAGCGAGGAACCGCCGCTCACCCTGTACGAGCTGGAGCTGACCCCCGAGTAGACTGAGTCAGCCATTGGTCGCCCCCCGCCCCCGCGCCAGTGGAGTCGGAGCCGCCCGAGATGGTCCCGGAGCCCACCCCAGCCGTCACGCACCAGGCCGAGCCCCAAGCCGCAGCGACGGAGGGTACGGAGCCCTCCCCCCAGGCCAAGGCCTTCCGGATCAGGGTCGAGGGCGTTGGTGGAACGGTTGCCTACGTGGTGATCGCCGAGGACATCGCGGCGGCGGCCAGCAAGGCGCTCCGCACCCTCGAGCAGCGCCGAGTCGAGGGCGAGGTGCTGTCGGTAGAGTTCCTGGCCGTGGCCCTGAAGGGGTGAGCGCCAGGATCGGGTGCTGTCAGGCGCGGCGATGCGGGCTCGGGTGCGTCCCGCGGCTACGAAAGGCGCGAGAGCGGGAGGCTGGAGCCGCCTTGGAGGGGTTCAGAACCGTCGACCGCCATGAGGCCCATCAGCACGGGCAGATCGGGTCAGTAAGGGCGGGTTCGGAAGGGGCCGATAGCAGATGGTTTCAGCTACCTCAAATCTCGATCTCGATGGGTACGCCTATCTCCGCCGCGACCAAGGCGTAGAGGTCGACATCGACTTCGGGCGCTTCGATTCCCACGACCAGAGCGTAGCTGACTTCCTCGTCCCATCGCTGGTGCTTGGTGGAGTGCCGCCACCACCCATCCACCGGGAACACGGCCAGGTGCTCCCTGGCAGCGAGATCCGCAGCCGAGCCAACCCACCAATCGCAGTGCAAGCAGCCCTTGTCGCGTAGTTGTCCGAGCTCCCAGCCAGGTTCTGAGAACGATGGAAGCCCGCTCTCCTCGTCCTGCTCAACCTTTGAGACGCGAGCCCTGAAGTCATCGAGGGGTTCGTAGGCGTTCTGCAGCTTGAAACGCAACCCACAGCTTTGGTAGCGGTGGCGCCTAACACGACCACGCTCTGCCGGATTCGGCTCAACGAAGTACGACAACGTCACGCGAAGAGTGATGGTCACCTCTCCCAGCGCCTGGAGGGCCTCCTTGGGCCAAGGCAACGTGAAGAGATGCCAGTCGTTGGTTTTTACCACGACCGCCCGACCCGCTGGTGCGGTGTTGGTAAATGGCACGATGGTCCGTTCCGCGATCATGGTGAGGGCGTTCTCAACACTGAAAGCGGCACGCTGGAAACCTGGCACGCCCCACCCATGGCGACGCAGCAGCACTTCCTTTGACCGGGCCGGAGTAAGGCCCTGCACCGACTGTTGCATCGCCGGAGTCCAGCGCGCTGAGTGAACGATCAGCGCACGGATGGTCTCAGGGCGAAGAGCCGGGTACCGCATCTTCAGCTTGATAGCAAAGCGGGCAGCGAGCGCAGAAGCGGCGCTGGTGTCACCAGTCGTGGTGAAGAGTCGGACACCCGTCGCACGATCCGTCGTCAGCAACCGCAGGTCATCGGGAAGCCCAATGTCTCCAAGATCATTGACCACGGCGTTACCGCCTTCCATGACGATATCTGGCTTGTTGGGCCACACACGCGACCATGACAGGGATGTCGTCGTGCTGGGGCCGTTGGCCCCTGCGGGAGCAATGGGTGTCCAGTCCGAGTAGTCTGGGTCCGTGGTTGCGGCGAGGTCAGTACACGCCCCCACCGTCAGGGCATTCCAGGCTTGCCCTGGATCATGCACGCCTTCTGTGTCTCCACGCTCGGGCCAAGCTGCCCACGCACTCTGATCATGGACCGTTCCTGCCGACACGATGATCAGGCGAGCTTGCTCGTCTCTTCTGCCCTCCGCGAGCACATCTAGTTCTGCCGACCAAGACGTAGGTCTCCCCATGTCCCTTGATGCTTCGGCCATCACAGTGAGGCAGAAAACGCGGTCGCGAAATGGGAACCGCCCACCCTCGGGCAGTGCAATAGCTGCGCTAGTAGCTGCACCGTACAGGTCAGGGTCTGTCGGCTCCGCCGATGGGGGCGGGATCAGCACCACGGATTCCAAGCGATGTTCCGGGAGTTCGATTCCGTCACCCGCAAGCGCAGCTGCCAGGTCACCCCAGCCTGCGATTCCCGCCATCTCGGTGCCGTGACCTCGCTGGTCCCAGGTCCCCCAATCAGATTCGACCGCGTGCATGTCCTCGGAATCGAGAAGGGGGGCCAGCAACGGGTGCGGCTGGTGAACCCCGGAGTCGAGGAGGCACACCGCTGGAGCATCATCGGTCGGAATCAACAAATCCGGTAGCAGCTCATCGATCCACTGCCCTTGTTCCCTCGAGGGCAAACCAGTGAAGAAGCTGGCGAGCGCCCGCGCGGTACGCAGCTCAGCGATACAGTCAAGAAGGTCAACCGACGAGGCCATCTGCTCCGCGGAAGCACGCGCGAGTCGAACCACCCGGTCTGGGAAACGGAGTGACCGCTCTCCCAGACGCATTCCAAGATGCTCTGCCACCCTCGTGAACTGCTCTGTGGCCCCCTCATCATCTCGAAGCCACACCTCCCACCAGCAGGGCGTGTGCCCCCCAGGAAGTGGCTCTGGATCGGTCCAGAGAGAGTCGAGTACAGCTCGGCGAATGGAGGAAATGTTGGCGACCAGTGTCTCGTTGAGAGGTGTCTGCCAGCGCTGGTGGAGCTTGGTCCGGTAGTCTTCGATCAGACGTTCGAACTTGCCTAGTTGGCCCTCTGGAACAAAGACTGTCGCCCAGGTCACGTTTCCTCGGCTACGCACGGAGAGAAGCTCGATTCCTGCGCTACGCCGGTCCAAGCTCTTCAATGCCAGAGGGAATCCCGGCTCACTCTCGAACTCAAGGACGATGCCCGAAGCCTCCGCCAGCCCGATAGTCTCACGGTCGGACTCTAGTTGGGGCAGTTGGGTTCGGATACGAGCAATCTGGCCCAGCAGAGATGCCCCGTGATGGGCAGGGGTCCTCGCTGCGCGCTGTGAACTGCCGCGAACCGGTTTGGGATAGACGTATTGAGCCGTCTCCGTGAAGCGGTCGGGCAGTTCTATGTGCTGTCTACGGTCGTCCCGAGGCATCGGTCACCTCCCCGTCGTTGTTGGCCGGCGACGCTCTCGCATCGCTGACGTCAGTCCCTCCGTGGTCACCACAATCGTGTCTCGCATCACGGCTTCCTTCGCCGCTGCGTCCGCCGACGCTGCTACCTCTGCGTAGCTGAGGCCGTCCGCTGCGATAGCCACCGTCTCCCAGTCCACACGTTCTGTGTCGAACACTGCCAGCCGGTTCCGAGCCAAATCGCAGGCGAGCGCCGGACTCGGATTCCGATACTGAACCACTGAGTCGAAGCGTCGGAACAGAGCGTCATCGAGTCCCTGGGGGTGATTGGTCGCCGCAACCACGATGCTCCTGGAACCGTCCTGCTCGAGAAACTGAAGGAAAGAGTTCAGTACTCGGCGGATCTCACCAAGATCCTGTCCGACGCTCCTCTGAGCTCCGATCGCGTCGAACTCATCGAATAAGTACACGCCCCGATTCTGGGCCATGGCATCGAACACCAGATGGAGCTTGGCCGCCGTTTCTCCCATGAACCTAGTGATCAGTGCGTGCAGCACCACGACATAGAGCGGCAGGTTGAGTTCGCCCGCCAACACGGATGCCGTCATAGTCTTTCCCGTTCCCGGAGGTCCTACTAGGAGGAGCTTGCGCGCTGGAACGAGTCCATGACCATAGAGTTTGTCGGAAGCTCGCTGCTCTTGGAGCACTCGAATCAGCGGCCTCTCTACGTCATCGTCCAGCACCATGTCGGAAAGGCGCGCCTTGGGTAATGACACCGCGAGAAGACCGGACAGCTCACCGCGTGGGGTAACGACAGCAATCGGACGCTCGCGCTTCGGCCGCCGCTGTTTCCGCCCCCGATCAACCATCTCACGGAGGTCAGTCGCAACCCGCCCGTGTCCCTGACGAGCCGCGTGAGCGGCCATCTGGAGTGCAATCGCGTAGAAGCGCTCCTCGTCCTGATCGACGTGGCTTCGGATGAGCGCCTTGATCTGGTCAGCGGTGGGCATGACGATATCCGACCGCAGGGTGAGAGTGTGCTTGGGCGAACACGATTCTATAGCTGTAGCGGACTGGCATCGCTACCCTCGGACGATCCGTGGCAGACGACATTATTGTACTACGCGACCTGACTAAGTTCCTTGTCGAACTCACTGCCCACAGGTGGGACTCGGGCTGGTTTGGAGTTCGGACCGTACTGGTCAAGGTGAATCCTCCCACGATGATCCGTGCATTCATGACTAACGCTGTGGCGGATCTTTCAACGTCCGAATCGGAGCGAGGCGCCCCACCACCCCAGGGAGACCCCAATGCCTCCCTGGGGTGCCCAGCAGCCTCTCGGCCGCCAGGAGGGCCTCACCTCGGCCGCGAATGTTGCGACAGCGCGACGTCGGTATCGGCATCGGTCAACTCGTCCTCGGGGCGTGCCTGCAGCGAGCGCCTCCAGCGCTCACGCACGATGGCCTCGGCCCGTCGCTCGGCCTCAGC
>CALDOK010000020.1 GCA_937912125.1 uncultured Pseudomonadota bacterium | reverse complement strand
CCTCACGCCCTCGGCCCACATCCACACGACGCACCGCTTGATCACCTCGGCGTGGCACGGCCTGGGGGCGCACCAGCAGCCGAGAGAGATCCCCTTGCGAGACAAGCTGTACTCGAGGATGTCCTTCAGCTCGCGGGTGACCGGGCCATACTCGGCCTTGACTCGATCCCACAACCAGCGCCGGTACAGCTCGATGGCTTCCTCCCGACCGTGCTCGGCCTGGTGGAAGGGGTTGGCCAGATTCGATCCCATTTAGATGGGAGAGCGGGCCAGCTTGCGACCGACGTAGTGCCAGTCGCTGGAAGGCCACTCGCTGATCGGCACCTTGCAGTTGACGATGTAGATCAGCGGCTTGGGATCGGCTCGCCTGGCGGCGACCTCGGCCTCGATCTTCTCACGCAGCTTGTCGAAGTCGAACATCACTCCATCCATTCCTGCTCGGACCAGCAGTTGCAGCCCTCACCACGAGGGTTCTTGCTCAGGTGCCAGCAGCACACCAGCCAGTTCCAGCACTGAACGAACCAGCCGCGCCTGGGCGGGAGCGGCAGGAAGCGCAGATCGACCGTGCCCTCGTGAGAGAGCACTTGATGAAACCAGCGCATCCGCCGCAGCCAGTTGGTCGGCAGCTTGTCTTCCGTGCGCCGCTTGATCTCGTCGATGGTCATGCTGACGGTCTTGGTATCCGAACCCATCTGGATACCGATGCTGAACGCGCAGCCGTCCGTGGTCACTACCCAGCGCGATCCTTCGACGCCCTTGCCAGCGACCCACCAGATCACATTCTTCTTCGGGCCAAAGATCATCGCCGGTCCCTTCCCAGTCGGTGCATGACGGCCATCAGCTCCGTCTCGGCGGTGGCCAGGTCGCCCAGATCGACCACCACCGGGCACCCGAACGAGCGCCCCTGGGGGCTGGGGATGGCCTCTCCGTCGTAGGCGTCCCGGTGCTCCCACATGCGGACCACGGCCTGCCTGGCGCGCTCGAGGTGCTCGAGGGTCGTCTTGTCGATCATCGGGTACATCAGTGCTCTCCCATCGCCGCCAGCATCTTAGCGACCAGCCTGGTGGGGGACCAGCGGCGCGGGAAGGCGACCACCCGACCACGCTTCCAGACGGCCTCCTTGGGCGGATCGTTGGGGTCCTCGAGGCCGTCACCCTTGTAGGTGGTGGAGTGCGAGAGCGCGCCGACGTAGTTGCCCGACATGACCGTGCCGGTGCCGTCGTTGGCGATGGTCAGCTCCTGTAGGAGCCTGGCCTCGCGCTTGTCGCCCTTGGGCCAAAGCTCAATGCGGACATAGACCATGGTGTCTCCAGGGGTCGCTCTGGGCTTCGCCCAACGCTCGGCTGCGCTCGCTACGCGATGCTCGCGGCCAAAGCTCAATGCGGACATAGACCATGATCAGTGGATCTCGGGCTCGCTGTCTTCCCCGACATCGACACGAGGGATCACGACGCCCATGTAGCCCATGACGTACTGCAAGAGCGCGACCACGCCTCCCTGCACCTTGGTGTCAGGGATCGTCAGCACCAGCACAACCACACCGTCCTCGTTGGTGGCCTCGATGGTCAGGGTGCCATTCTCGTCTCGGGTCCACGTTCCGAAGCTGTGGCCGTCCATGGAGAGGCCATCATCGGACCTCCTCACATCGTCGTCGCGCTCGTCGCGTTCACCGCAGCCGGCGTAGTCGGGGCACTCTCGACAGGTGTCGTAGTCGTCGTAGCTGGGGCACTCCTGGTGGCTGTCGAGCCCGGCGTGCCTGCCACTACCAGCACGAATCATGCTGGCGAGCCGCTGATTGTGCCTGTTGGCCATGGCGCTCTGAATCACCTCCTTGAAGGGCTCCAGCTTGGAGAGCGCCTCTCCGACAGCCTTGACCACCTCCTTGGCGCGGTGGGCGGGTCGTTCCAGATGGATGGTGAGCTTGATCATGTCGTCGTCCTCGTCTCGGGTGAAAAGGTTGCTCCCCGACCGACCTCGAGTACCACCAGGAGGATTGAATCGGTGTCTCAGGAGAGTGACCAGACACACGGTCCAGGCAGGGGAGCAAAGTGTTGAAAGAGTAAGTCAGAAGCTGAACTTCATCTTGCCGTGGAGCCCTTTTGGGTTCTCCTTCGGGGGCCCGATCAGGCCCCTGAGCATGTGCTGCCTGATCTGGCCGGTCCCGATGCAGTCCCCGATCGCGCGGTGGCTCTGCTCGCCGCCAGGGAACTTCAGGCCAGACATGGACATCGCCCTCTTGAGCGTCACCCAGCGGGGTCCACCGCCAGCGTGACGAGACGATCCGAGCACCGACCGGAACAGCTCCCCGAACTCGATCATCACGTCGCCAGACCACTCGATGGGATCGGCCATGTCTCCGAGAAAGCTGCGGCGCACCATGGCCTTGTCGAACGGGGTGTTCCAGCACAGGATCGGCAGATCGTCGACCTCGTAGAACAGATCGAGCCAGACCTCGTGGGCGGGGGGAGCCGATCTGATCTCGGCCTCCGTGATCTGGCTGATCTGCCAGGCCACCCGCAGGCCCTCGTCGGTCAGCACGTCGGGGCAGACCATGCTGCTCCAGGTCCGCACGGGCTCGAACAGATCGCCCTCGGAGTCGAACACGGCGACACCGATCTCGATCACCCGCGCCCACTCGTGCTCGAGCAGCCCGGTCGTCTCGGTGTCCAAGATTCCATACTCAGCCATGATTTCTCCACGGATAGTCAAGTACAGCTATAAGCGAAACCCCTACGGCTCGCAAGCCCCATCGTCGTCGTCGTCCATCACCCAGGGAGGGGTCGTGGTGTCCTGCCACTCCACGGGCCCGTCGCCG
>CALDOK010000019.1 GCA_937912125.1 uncultured Pseudomonadota bacterium | reverse complement strand
GGGTCATCGGGCCTCCGGCATTGACTAACCAGATGGTTAAACTAACCGTACGGTTGACGCCTGCCAAGTGATTCTTGATACAGGGTGCAGATGAACGACGCACTCGCCACTCTCCGCTCCCTCCATCAACAGGTCAGCCAGCGCGCTGGGGAGCTCGCCGAGCGCTTCCACGCAGCTACCGGACATCCGCGCAGCTGCGGCTTGGCGTGCACCCGTTGCTGTCAGGATGATCTCACCGTGTTCGAGATCGAGGCCCAACTCATCCAGCACCACCACGCCGAGCTGCTGGCCGAGGCAACGCCCGGCCCCCCTGGCGCCTGTGCCTTCCTGGACAGCGACGGCGCCTGCCGGGTCTACGAGCAGCGCCCCTATGTCTGCCGCACCCAGGGCCTGCCTCTGCGCTGGCTCGAGCCCGATGGCGAGGGTGGGGGGCTCGAGTACCGGGACATCTGCCCCCTCAACGAGAGCGACGCTGGCGTGCCCCTGGTGGAGCTACCTCCCGAGGCGTTCTGGACCATCGGCAGCTGGGAGAGCAAGCTGCGGATGATCCAAGAACTACGGGACGCGGGCCAAGGGCACCGCGTCCCGTTGCGTACGCTGTTCGCGCGCCGCTAGGCGCTACTCCCAGTCGGAGTCGGGACCGCCGTAGGCGCCGATGTCGTTGGCAGTGCCGTCGGCATCGTTGTAGGTGGCGGAGGGGTCACCCGCATCGACCAGGCTCGAGAACGGCTCGAGGTGCAGGTCGTCGTTGGTGATCACGCCGTCGTCGCTGTAGGCCACGAACATGGGGGCGACACCCACGTTGCCGTCGACACCCGTGGGGTCGGTGACACCGCTGTAGTTGCCGGCCAGGTTGGCGAAGACATCGTTGTAGGTGCCAGCGAAGGTGGCGCCGGTGTCTACCAGGATGCCGACGCCCGTGGTGGCGCCGTAGACGATGCTGTTCATGATGGAGAGGTTGCTGGTGCCCGAGGCGAAGATGCCGCCGCCGGAGACCGAGTCATCGCCAGCGATTGTGCTGTTGAGCACGTCGGCGAAGGCATCGATGAGGAACAAGCCGCCACCCTGCGAGCTGGCCTCGTTGAACATGGACACCACGTTGGTGAAGCCCATCGCGCCGCCATCGACCTCGAAGCCGCCGCCTTCGGTGGCTTCGTTGCCAGCGATGGTGGACTGGGCCACGATGATGGCCGAGGTCTCGTCCGCGTAGATGCCGCCACCCTGGTCAGCGAAGTTGGAGGCCACCACGCTGCCGCTGACGTCGGACATGGAGTCCAGGAAGCACATGCCGCCGCCGTAGGAGGTGGTGTAGGTGGTGTCGGGGTAGGAGATGACCGTGGAGTTGACAGGCAACGCGCTGCCCTGAGCGATCACGTCGCGGATGGTGGGGTCGGCGCTCGAGACGTACAGGCCGCCACCGCAGTAGGTGTAGAAGTAGTCGGTGCAGGTGATGATGGAGGTGCAGCCGTAGGAGCTGGACTGAATCTCGAGGTGACCGTC
The DNA here is from genome assembly GCA_937912125.1 of uncultured Pseudomonadota bacterium. Taxonomy (GTDB): domain Bacteria; phylum Myxococcota_A; class UBA796; order UBA796; family JAFGLY01; genus CALDOK01. The sequence continues at coordinate 14,965 of CALDOK010000019.1, read as the reverse complement.
GCCCATCAGGGTGAAGCCCGAGAGCACCGTGGCCGCGGTCTCGCCGGCCTCGATGTTGAAGGCTGCACCGCCGGTGCCAGCGGCGTCGATGATGGTGGTGTCAGCGCCCTGGATGCCCGTGATCTCGAGGTCGGTGCCGTACATGGTGACCGACTCGTAGTAGGTACCGGGGAACACCACGACGCACTGCAGCGCCTGGTCCACGCCGTCCTGCACGGAGGCGAGGGGGCTGGACATGCTGCCGTCGCCAGCGCCGGAGCCGGTGGCGGCATCGACCACAACGGGCTCGGTGGCGTCGGTGTCGTCACAGTCGTTGGAGTCCGAGACGTAGCCGGCGGGCTCGCTGCACGCGATGATGGTGGAGTCGGCATCGCCGAACTCGTCGGCGTCGGCGTCGGCGTAGTAGGTGTTGCCGTCGAGGACTTCACCGTCCTCGTCGACCAGGCCGTCGCAGTCATCGTCTTCGCCGTTGCAGTACTCGTCGGCGCCGGGGTACTGCGCGGGGTCGGTGTCGTCGCAGTCGCTGTCGTCGGCGACGTACCCGGTGGGCTGGTCGCAGTCGATGTCGGCGGCCGCGGCGTCGCCGTAGCTGTCCAGGTCCGCGTCGGCGTACCAGGTGCTCACGTCGATGGCGTCGTCTTCGTCGATGGAGCCGTCGCAGTCGTCGTCTTCGCCGTTGCAGAGCTCGTCGGCGCCCGGGTACTGGTTGGCGTCGGTGTCGTCGCAGTCGGTGCCGTCAGCGACGTAGCCAGAGGGCTGGTCGCAGTCGATGTCCGTGGTGGCCGGGTCGCCGAAGGTGTCGGCGTCGGCGTCGGCGTACCAGGTGACGACGTCGATGGCGGTGTCTTCATCGACAAAGCCGTCGCAGTTGTCGTCTTCACCGTTGCAGATCTCGCGGCCGGCCGGGTTCTGGCGGGGGTCGGTGTCGTCGCAGTCGGTGTTGTCGGCGACGTAGCCAGAGGGCTGGTCGCAGTCGATGTCGCTGACCGCGGGGTCGCCGTAGGTGTCACCGTCGGTGTCGGCGTACCAGGTGGAGACGTCGATGGCGTCGTCTTCATCGACGTCGCCGTCGCAGTCGTCGTCTTCGCCGTTGCAGATCTCGTCGGCGCCGGGGTACTGCAGCGCGTCGGAGTCGTCGCAGTCGGTGTTGTCGGCGACGTAGCCGCGAGGCTGATCGCAGTCGATGTCGGTGGTGAGCGGGTCGCCGTAGGTGTCCATGTCGGCGTCGGCGTACCAGGTGGAGACGTCGATGGCCTCGTCCTCGTCGACCAGGCCGTCACAGTCGTCGTCTTCTCCGTTGCAGAACTCATCGGCGCCCGGGTACTGCATGGCGTCGGTGTCGTCGCAGTCGGTGTCGTCGGCGACGTAGCCCATGGGCTGATCGCAGTCGATGTCGCTGACCATGGGGTCGCCGTAGCTGTCGCGGTCGGTGTCGGCGTACCAGGTGGCCACATCGATGGCGTCGTCTTCGTCGACGTCGAGGTCGCAGTCGTCGTCTTCGCCGTTGCAGAGCTCGTCGGCACCGGGGTACTGCAAGGCATCGGCGTCGTCGCAGTCGGTGTAGTCGGCGACGTAGCCGGTGGGGGGAGCGCAGGATTCGACGGTGACCAGCTCGTCACCGTAGCCGTCGCCATCGACGTCGGCGTACCAGGTGCTCATGTCCATCGCGCCGTCTTCGTCGATCTCGCCGTCGCAGTCGTCGTCTTCGCCGTTGCAGTACTCGTCGGCACCCGGGTACTTGAGCGCGTCGGTGTCGTCGCAGTCGTCGTTGGTGGCGACGTAGCCGCTGGGCTGTTCGCAGGTGATCTCGGTGGCGAAGTCGGAGCCGTAGCCATCGGCGTCGCCGTCGATGTACCAGGTGGGAGCGTCCACGGCGTCGTCTTCGTCCACGGTGCCATCGCAGTCGTCGTCTTCGCCGTTGCAGAGCTCGTCGGCGCCCGGGTACTGCATGGCGTCGTCGTCATCGCAGTCTTCGGCGTTCTCGACGTAGCCGCTGGGGGCGGAGCAGGCCTCGATGGTGGTGGCCGCGTCGCCGTAGCCGTCGCCATCGACGTCGCCGTAGTAGGTCTGGTCGGTGCCTTCATCGACCTCGCCGTCGCAGTCGTTGTCGATCTCGTCGCAGGTCTCGTCGGCTCCAGGGTAGACCAGAGGATCGCTGTCGTCGCAGTCCTCGTCGCTGTTGAAGCCATCGCCGTCGGCGTCGACCGCATTGGTCCCATCCGTGTCATCGATGGGCTTGTTGGGGTCGGGGCAGCCGGTAGCCAGCAGCACAGCCACCAGCAGGGTGAGAGAAGAACGAGGGGTCATGATGACGACTCCGAGACGCAGGTTGTGCGAGGTTGTGTAGACGACCTCACCAATCTACCTCGAAGTACCCCCCGCCGGCCAACAAGAAAGCAGTGCATCCCACGAAAGCAAGCATCTTTGCGGAACATGTGGACATATCAATTACCGAATTATCGGATGGTGTGCTCGCGCGCACTGCCACATCTCGAATCTCGGCGTTCCAGCTTGTAGAATTAGGGCTTCACAAGCCCTGTGTTCGAGCGGTCGTCCGGCGGTGCGGCCGCTGCTGAACAGTGCGCCGTGGGAGCGCCGCCGTGGGTTAGGCTCGAGGTGACTCGTCCAAGAGGACTCGCCATGGCCAGCGTTCGGTTTCCCACCCTGCTCTTCGCCCTCGTCGCGCTGCTCATGACCGCGCGGCAGGCCGACGCCCAGGACCTCCTTCAGCTCGTCGAGACCGCTCCCGTGGAGACGGATCTGGACCACCCGGAGATCCCCGAGGCCCACGAGGTCTGGGTCTCCATGATCGGCGGGGCTCGTCAGAGCATCGACATCGCACAGTTCTATGTCGTGAGCGAGCAAGGGGGGCGGCTCGAGCCGGTGCTCGAGGCGGTGCGCAAGGCCGCGCGGCGGGGCGTGCGGGTTCGCATCCTGGCCGACGCCAAGTTCCACCAGACCTATCCCTCCGATCTCGACGCGCTGGCTGCCCGCAAGAACATCGAGGTGCAGCTGTTCGACGTGGAGGCGGCCATGGGCGGGGTGCTGCATGCCAAGTACTTCCTCGTGGACGGGCGCGAGCTGTACCTGGGCAGCCAGAACTTCGACTGGCGATCTCTCGAGCACGTCCAGGAGCTGGGTATTCGCACGGACCAGCCCGAGCTGGTGCGGGCCTTGGAGGACATCTTCGAGGCCGACTGGGCCCTCGCGGCGGGCGCTGAACGGGAGCAGGCCCTGCATCCCCCCACGCTGCCCTACACGTTCCCTGCGACGGTGGCGATGGGCGAGCAGTCCGTCCTGGTCTCCTTGGCCGCGAGCCCCACAGGCTGGCTCCCCGACGAGCGGCTCTGGGACCTCCCCCAGCTGGTCGCGCTCATCGACGGTGCACAAGAGCGGGTGCGCGTTCAGTTGCTCAACTACAAGACCTCCGACTACCAGGGGCGCTACTTCGACGATCTGGACGCGGCCCTGCGACGCGCCGCCGCTCGCAAGGTCCATGTGGAGCTGATGGTGGCCGACTGGTCCAAGAAGAAGTGGACCATCGAGGCCCTCCAGAGCCTTCAGTGTATGCCTGGTGTGGAGGTCAGGCTCGTCACCATTCCCGAGCACAGCGCTGGCTTCATCCCCTTCGCCAGGGTGGTGCATGCCAAGTACCTGGTGGTCGATGGACAGCGCTCCTGGCTTGGCACCAGCAACTGGGGGCGCGACTACTTCCACCAGAGCCGCAATGTTGGCGTAGTGGTGGACGGGCCCGCGTTCGCAGCTCAGCTGGACGGCTTCTTCGAGCAGCTCTGGGGCAGCGCATATGCAGAGACCGTCCAACCCGGCGCGCGCTACGAAGCGCCGCGCACCAAGGAGTAGCATGCCGTCCCTGCTCACGGGCCTGGCCATGCGCCTCGAGCGGCGAGCCAGCCGCGTCCCCCGCTGGGCGCGAGGCCACAGTGTAGGGGCGCCTGGCGTGCGCCGCGAAGACATCGTGCTGGTCAGCGGTGCTGGATACCAGATCCATGCCCGCCTGCACATGCCAGCCCAGGACAAGCGCGCCGCTGCTGCCAAAGCCGGACGCCCCGCGGTGTTGCTGTGCCCAGGGATCGACGACCCGGGCTCGGTCTTCGAGGGCTACGGTCCACCCATCGCGGCCGACGAGATCGCCCGCCTGGGCGCTACCTGCATGCACTTCGACCCCGCGGGCCGGGGGCGATCCTGGGGCCCCGAGGACTTCGGCGGCCCCGAGCACCAGGACGATGTGCGCACGGCGCTGCGCTACCTGCTCGGCAGGCCCGATGTGATCGCCAGTCGTTCAGGCGTGGTGGCCATCAGCCTGGGGATCGCCATGGCGGTGGGGGCGCTGGCGGATGCCGCCGAAGATATCCAGCCAGGCTGGCTGCTGGACTGGGAGGGGCCCTGCGACCGCGAGGTCATCACCGCGGGCGGCAAGATCATGCATCCGGCCATGGGCCACGGGCTGGACGACGAAGCCTACTGGCGGCCCCGTGAAGCGGTGCGCCATGTGGCCCGGCTTCGCTGCGGCTACTTCAGGTTCCAGGCCGCACGGGACCACGCCCAGCCCGGTGAGCTCAGGCACGCGGAGCGCATGATCCGCTCGGCCTCGGGCGGCGATCTGCCCTGGTTCCAGCTCAACGACCACCCGCGCAACCGGGTGCCCGAGCGCCCGGAGTACTTCGGCTCCGGCTACCGCAACGCCAACCGCATCCTGCTGCGCAAGATCGCCGAGTTCACGGCGCTGTAGGATCGCAAGCGGGAGCTATCCCTCTCCCTTGTGCGAGCTGGCGATGCGCTCCAGGAAGAGCCGCTCCAGCCCCGCCTGGCCGATGTCGGCGACCCGCTCGTCCGCCACGACGCGGCCGTGCGCGAGCATGACCACCCGGTGGGCGATGCGCTCGACCGTCTCGAGCACGTGGGTGGACAACAGGACCGCATGGCCCGCCGTGCACAGGGATGCCAGGTGCTCCTTGACCCTCGAGGCCGATGGCGGATCGAGGCCGTTGAGGGCTTCGTCGAAGATCAACACGGGGGGGCGGGACAGGACCGCGGCGGCCAGGGCGGTGCGGCGGCGCATGCCCTGGGAGTACTCTCGGATCAGACGATCGGCGTCGTCGCCCAGGCCAGCCAGGTCCAGGGCGGCGTGCAGATCGCCGCCGCCGCGCACCTCCGCGACGAACTCCAGCAGCTCGCGGGCGGTGAGGTAGTCGTACAGCTCGGGTTGCTCGGGGGTGTAGCCCATGGCTGCGCGCGCCTCGCGGGGCTGGGCCTGCACGTCCAGGCCTGCCACCCGCACCGTGCCGCTGCTGGGCGGCAGCTGGCCGGTGAGGATGCGGAGGGCGGTGGTCTTGCCGGCTCCATTGTGGCCGATGAGCCCGACGAACTCCCCCGGTTGGACCTCGAAGGAGACACCCTGGAGCGCCTCGACCGAGCCGAAGCGACGGGTGAGGTCGCGGACCTCGATGGTGGCTGGGAGGGCAGTGGTCACGGCAGGCTCCGCTCGATGAAGATCCAGAAGACGAGGGCCAGGGGAGGGTAGGCGAACCACGCTCGGGTCCCCCACAAGCTCAGGGCGCTGGACAGGGCGGCGCTGGCCACGGCCAGGCCCTCGAGCAGTCCCAGCAGCGTGAAGGCTTCGGACCCCCTGCGCAGCCAGACCGCCGCCACCGCAGGGAGGATGGCGCCCTGGAGATAGGCCAGCACCACCAAGGCGCGGGCCGCCACCAGCCGATCCCGGCGCAGGCCGAGGGCGAGGCCCAGCCCAGCGGGGTCGCCGGTCTCCATGCGGATGGCGAGCGCCGCGAGGACCGTCACGGCGCTGCCCGCCACCAGCAGCGCTCGAGGGCCCGCGTCGGGGGAGGCCGTCCAGCCCGCCACCGCGGCGAGGATGCCCAGCCCCCAGGCGCCGGTGATCCATGTGCGCCGTGCTCGCCATCCCTGGCGCAGGGCCCGGAGGATGTGGGGACGGAGGGCGGTCGGAGCCCAGCGCGCCGCCCACTCCAGGTAGACCTGGCGTGCGAGCTCGGGGTCATCGACCTGGGCCCAGGCCGCGTCCACCTCGGCCACCACCGTGGTGGCCTGGTACCAGGTGCGTCGGGCGAGGGCAGGCGTCAGCGACCAGGCAGCCGCCGCGAGCAGCGCAGGAACGGAGAGGGCGAGGATGGCCAGGGTGCTGCCCTCGAGGGCGGCCTGCAGCCCTCTCGTCGCGCCGATCAGCGCGCCACCGCAAGCCGCGATGGCCAGGCCGGGGGCCCAGATCAGGGCCGCTTGCATGGGGGGGGAGCTGCCTCGGATGAGGTTCAGCACGCCCCGCGCCGCTGGCGCTCGCGCGGCCCAGACCGCGCCCAGCTGGGCCAGGAAGCCCAAGGCCAGCCCGCACAGCCAGCCGCCCAGGACCACCACCGAGGCCAGGATCAGGGCCCGATAGCGGCCCTGGAGAGCGAGGGGAAGGAGCAGCAGGCAGCCGCCGAGGGCGAGGCCGGAGGTGGACCGCAGCAGGCGGGCGCCCATGGCCGTCACCAACGCGCCGGGCTCGACGGGGTGGGGGTCGAGGATGCGTCGTTCCTGACCCCTGACCACCTGCTCGTGGACCACGAGGATACCCGCTCCACACAGGGCCAGGCCCAGGCGCAGGCACAAGCCGGCCAGGCCAGGGGCGAACAGCTCGGGGGGACGGTGCTCGAACCAGAACAGGATGGGGCGCGCCAGGGGGGCCGCCAGGCCTCCGAGCAGGATGGGCGCCAGCCACGGCCAGGCGGCTTCCCATGGCTGCACGCGCCAGCGATGACGGCGCTGCAGGCGGTGGACCCTGGCGTAGGGGTTGGGGGGCATAGGGAGGTCGGGCTCGGGTATTCGACGGGGGGCGACGACAGCACTCTATTGCGGAGAACCGACCCGCGGAGGGACTGTCAAGTTCCAGTCAGGGTTCCATTTGACAGGCCATGCCCTTCCCGTATACTCCCTCACCGAGCCACGAGTGCAGCGTACGACGCAGCTTTCGCAAGATTCACGGTCCCGCTCGAGCGCTCGATCCAGCCGGAGGAAAAGCATGAAGCAGGCTCCCCTCGCATTCTCGGCCATCGCTCTCCTGATCGGCCTGGGGTCCACCGCGGCTCACGCGCAGGATCGGCTCGACCTCGGCATCAGCGCGGGCGTCTCTCTGGAGCGCTACTGCCAGGATCAGCTCGGCGTGGCCGCCCCCACTCGGCAGGAGCTCGAGGCCTGCAGGCAGCTGCTCGACGACGAGATGGCCATGTTCGACGCCATCGAGACCAAGGTCGAGCCCCAGGCCCGCCACGACCAAGGCTACGGCGATCTGGACGAGGAGCTGGGCTTCGACCTGGTGGACCAGCCGGCGGGTCGCGTCGGCCGGGCCTACAAGAAGACCACCGGTGGCGGCGAGGACGAGTTCGACTTCGAGGACGACGAAGAGCCCGAAGCCGAAGAAGAGTTCGGCTTCGACTTCGAGTTCGAGGGCGCCGAGGAGCCCGAAGATCCAGCCGAGTCCTTCGACTTCGAGCCGCTGGACGACCCCGAAGACGAACCCCTGGGAGAGCTCGAGGGCATCCCCGAGGACAAGCCCGCTCCCAAGCCCGCGGCCGCCACGGGCAGCGCCTCGGCGCCTCCTCCGGGCATCCTGCTCGACGTGGTGGGCAAGATCCCCCTGGGAGACAACTACGAACCGAGCATCGTGGCCTACGATCGCGACTCGGTCGTGGTCGAGCTGCCGGTGCTGCTGGGCCGCTCGCGCGCGGACTTCGACGGCATCGCCTACTGCATCGTCGCCGAGGTCTACTCCGATGGCAGCAAGGTGACCGAGGCGCGCCAGCAGGTCACCAGCGCCAGCCTGGCCGAGTTCGGCCCCAGCTTCGCCTTCATCAAGATGCTGGCTCCGGTCACCGCCAAGTCGGGCAAGCTCGAGGTGCGCTTGAGCAAGGCCTCGAACATGTCGGCCCAGCCCACCCAGCTGTTCAGCCGCAGCATCACCTACCAGCTGCCCTAGCCGTTCGCGGCCGGTCCGCGGGCGCGACTAGGCCACGACCTCGCCCTGCAGGCTGTGGGGGTTGGCCTGGGTGATGCGCACCTGCACCAGCTCGCCGGCCATGGATGGGGCCGCGGGGAAGTTCACGGCCCGGAAGCACGAGGTGCGGCCCATCCACTGGTTGGGGTCGTGGCGGCTGGGTTGCTCCACCAGGACCTCGAAGCAGCGACCGACGCAGGCCAGGTTGCTCTCCTGCTGGATTCGCTGCTGGACCTCCTGGAGCACCCGCAGGCGATCGCTGGCCTCCTCGGCCGAGACGGGCTCGCGGTCGTGCAGACGCGTGGCCGCAGTGCCGGGCCGTGGAGAGTACTTGAACGAGAAGGAGGCCATGAAGCGGACCTGCTCCAGGAGGGCGAGGGACTGCTCGAAGTCGTCGCGGGTCTCGCCGGGGAAGCCGATGATGAAGTCCGTGGTGAGCGAGATCTCGGGGCGCACCCGCCGCAGCTCCGCCACGACATCCAAGTAGTGCGCGCGGGTGTACTGCCGTCCCATGCGTCGCAGCACGGCGTCGGAGCCGGACTGGACCGGCAGGTGCAGGTGGCTGGCCAGGCGCGGTAGCCTGCTCCAGGCTGCGATGGTGGCGGGGTCCATGTCCCGGGGGTGGCTGGTGGTGAAGCGCAGCCGCCAGACCTCCGGGATCGCGTGTACGGCCTCGAGCAGCTCGGCGAAGCGGGACCTGCCGCCGCGCTCGGCGCCGTAGGCGTTGACGTTTTGGCCGATCAAGGTGAAGTCCCGCGTCCCGCGCACGGCCAGGCCGCGCACCTCCTCGATGATCTGCTCGAGAGGTCGGCTGACCTGGACGCCGCGGGCGCTGGGCACGATGCAGTAGGTGCAGTGGTTGTCACAGCCCTTCTGGATGGTGACGAGGCCGGTCACCTCCCGCTGAGCTGAAGGCACGAGATCCTGCACGAAGGGGTAGTCGGCGACCTCGAGGAACTGGTCGTCGAGCACTCGGCGCTGCCGAGCGGCGCGCACCAGCTCGCGCACCCTGGGCACGCCGTCGGGCCCGAAGACCAGATCGATGGCGGGGTACCGCCGGAAGAACTCGGCGCCGTCGTGCTGCGCCACGCAGCCCGCCACCGCCACCATGGGCCGACCGGTGTCGCGCTTGCGCTGAAGGATGGGCCCCAAGAAGGAGCTGACCTTGAGCTGAGGCTTCTCGCGGACGGAGCAGGTGTTGACGATCACCAGATCGGCACGGCGCCACTCGTCGGTGGGCTCGAAGCCGTCGTGGGCAAGCTGGGCGAGCATCTTGCCGGAGTCGTAGACGTTCATCTGGCACCCGAAGGTCTTGATGAACACGAGGCGGGGTGTGTCGCTGGCCATGACGATGCTCACGGGTGGTGGTGGGCCCGGAGCCGCCCAGGGGTGACGCTGCGCCAGTGGTTGGCCAGCACGGGCTCGAAGCCCCAGGCGGGAGCCAGCCGCCGGATATCGCGGAGCGCTTGGCTCGACACCCTCCGGCCCTGGGCGAAGGGCTGGGTGCGCCCCTCAGCGGCCATGATCATGGGCTCGACGAGGCAGGCGAACAGGTGGGCTGGCCCGTAGCCTGCGAGGAGGTGGTAGACCGAACCCCAGCGCCCTTGCCGGTAGGTGCGCGGGGGCAGCACTGCCTCGCCGGCGAGCACGCGGGTGCCTCGGCGCGCGGGCCCGCTGAGGGTGCGGGGGATGGCCACGTCCACCAACACGGCACCCCGGGTCAGGGCGCGGGGATGGAGGATGCCGCCGGTGGTGGACGCCCCCACCACCACGAGACAGCCCGCAGCGGCGGCCGCCTCGTCGTCGAAGGGGACCAGACCCTGGGCCCTGGCGCGGCGGGCTTGGCCGTCCCGGGCTGCGACGTGCAGGCGGGTGGCGCCGTCGGCCTGCAAGAGCTCGACCACGGCAGTTCCCACGGTGCCCCGGTGACCGAGCACGGCCATGGAACCATGGGGCCAGACGCCGAGCCCCTTGGCGGCGGCCTTGGCGTTCTCGGCGGCGGCCCAGGCGGTGGCGGCCGCGCCCGTGGTGACCGGCTGCCAGAGGTGCTGCTGCAGCGCGGAACCCCGCCCCGCCACCACGGCCAGCAGGGAGCCCAGGCCCACCACGTCCACGGCGCCGCCGGCCCGTGCGACCGCGGCGCGCATCATGGCCAGGGCGGCCTCCTGGTCATCCAGCAGCTGCTCGGGGAGCATGGGGACCGTGACCACCACGCCCTCGACCAGGCGATCCGGGGTCTCGAGGACCAGCCGGCAGATGGGCCTGGCGTCGTCGATGGTGGGCTGGGGCCGGAGGCCGAGGCCAAGCCTGGGTCGCGCCGTGCGCAGGGCGGCGGCTCTGCGCACCGCACCCGTGAAGGGGTGAACCAGGAAGACGAAGCGCGAGTCGGGCACCGCGGACACGCGGTCAGCCCTGCTCGCCGCCCTCGAGCAAGCTCACGACCAGGCCGTAGAAGGTGGCGACCCGGAAGAGGAAGGGCACCTCGGAGACCTTGAGGCCTGGCCTGAACTCCTCGCGGGGGACCTCGGGCATGGCGGCCGAGAGTTTCTCGAGGGCGAGCTCGGTGAGGATGCCGTTGACCTCGTAGACATCGCCCTTCTCGAGCCCTTCGCGGGTGACCTTCTCGATGCCGCCTCGGGGGATGCGGATGTCGAAGGCGCGCTCCAGGCGGTAGACGATGTCCAACAGGTCGAGGCTCTCAGCGCCGAGATCGTCGATCACCTTGGAGTCGTACTCGACCTCGTCATCGTCGAGCCCGAGGGCTTCGGCGAAGCAGCTACGGACGATCTCGAAGGTCTTGGGGTCGACGTGGCTGGGAAGATCCATGAACAGCTCCTCACTGAGGGCTGAATGGTATCGGACTCAGCGGGCAGCGCCTACCCGGTCGAAGCCATCAGTTCGTGAAGATCGTGATCCCATGATCACCCTCGACCACACCGCAGGGCCCCATGCCTGACAGGGCGGCGCGGGCCAAGGCGACGGTGGGACCGGCGACCCCCAAGAAGCCCAGCTGCGCCTCGTCGTAGTCGATCAGGCGCGGTGGCGGGGCGAGCCGCAGCCTCCAGCGAGACGGGTGCTGGGGGCCAGAGAGCAGGAAGAAAGCTGCGCCTTCGCCCATGGGCCGGCCGGGGAACAGGGGGCCCGCCGCGATCATACAGTCCGAGCTGCCCGCCACCGCCAGGCATGCGCGGCCTTCGAGCACCGCGTGGCCGGCCTCCCACAGAGCGAGGACACCGCTGGCGCTGTCGTGGCAGTAGTTGGCGTTGGAGCCCTGAAAGTCCTGCTGCGCCGAGGAGAAGCCCAGCACGTTGTTGGACAGGCCCTTGACCAGCCAGAGGGGGTGGATCAGAGGAACGCCATCGCTGGCGAAGCGCTGCAGATCGAGCACTCCCTGGACCGAGGCGGCCTCGATGGCGGGGCGCAGGTCGCCGAACTCGCTGGCGAGGGGGTTGGACCCCGTGTACATGGCACGGCGATGGGGCGGGACCTCTGCGACCAGCGGGGAGCCCTCGAGGGCCAGCCCGACCGCCGCGACGCCCAGCTGGACCGAGCGGGCCATGAGCTTGATGTTCTTGCGGTTGGCCACGTGATCCCGGGCGCGGAAGCCTGGCACCTGCCCGGGCTGGCCGCCAGAGGCGCCAGCTGGCCCGATCCCCGCCGAGCACAGCAGGCCGACGCCCAGGATCGCCAGCTCGGGGGCGCTCACAGCTGCTCCCAGGCGCCGGTGCGATCGAGGGGAATGACCGGGAAACGCCGAGCGATTCGTCGGAAGAGGCCCGCCAAGGTGGTGCCCGGCCCCACCTCGATGGCCCTGTCGGGCTGCAGCGAGAGCAGCTGGCCTACGCAGGCCTCCCAGCGCACGGGCTCGCTGACCTGGCGCACCAGCTTGGCCCTGATGTCCTCGGGGTCGGTGGAAGGCTGGCCGTCCACGTTCTGGATGATGGGGAAGCGCGGGGGGCGCAGCTCGATCTCGGCCAACGCGGCGGCCAAGCCCAGGCCCGCGCTGACGAGCAGGGGGGTGTGGAAGGGGGCCGAGACATCCAGATCGACCACACCGCGACAGCCTGCACGCTGGGCTACCTCGGGGAGCCGATCCAGGGCCTGGCGCTGGCCGGCCACCACGATCTGACCGGGGCCATTGAAGCAGGCGGGCCGTACCAGGCCGTAGTCGGCGAGATCGTGGCACATGGCCTCGACAGCCTCGGGCGCCAGGCCCAGGACGGCCACCATGCCACCTTGACCCGACGGGACGGCGTCTTGCATCAGCTGGCCGCGCAGGTGTACCAGGCGCAGCGCGTCGTCGAAGTCCAGAGAACCCGCGGCGACGAGCGCAGAATACTCACCCAGGCTGTGGCCTGCGGCGGCGATGGGCTCGAGCCCTGGGTGGCGCAGCAGCAGGAGTCGCCACAGGGCGACGCTCACCGCCAGCACCGCCGGCTGGGTGACGGGCGTGGCGGCGAGCTGCTCAGCAGGCCCCTGCGCGATCCATTCCGAGAGGGGTTTCCCCAGGGCCAGGTCCGCACGAGCCAGGGTCTCGGCGACGACAGGCTCGTCTGCGGCGAGCTGGCTGGCCATGCCCACATACTGGGCGCCCTGACCGGGGAAGACGGCGACGGTGCGCATCGGACCTCCGAGAAGGCTCACAGGTAACACCGCGGGCCCGGGAGGGGCCCGGGGGACGAGTGGTGGCTCAGGCTTGCCAGTCGGCGTGCGCCACCACGAGGGAGGCGTTCTGACCGCCGAAGCCGAAGGAGTTGGACAAGACCAGCCCCGGCGCGCCCTGGGTGGGTTCCAGCTGAATGTGGATGGGACAGGCGGGATCGGGCTGTTCGCAGTGGACGGTGCCCGGCGCGAAGCCTGCGACCATGGCGCCCACGGTGGCCGCCAGCTCCACGGCTCCGGCCGCTGCGATGGTGTGGCCCACGGCGCCCTTGATGGAACAGACCGGCGTCTGTGGGGGCAGCAGCCGAGCGATGGCCAGCGCCTCGGCCCGATCGCCAACGGGGGTGCCCGTACCGTGGGCGTTCACCTGGTCGATGGCCTCCGGTGCGATCCCGGCGTCCGCCAAGGCCCGCCGCATGGTCAGCCAGGCTCCGTGTCCATCCGGATGGGGAGCGGTGACGGCGTAGGCATCGACGCTGGTGCCGACGCCGAGCAGCTTGGCCATGGGGACGCGCCCCGCCGCGCGGGCTGCCGAGGGGGTCTCGAGGAGCAGGACAGCGGCACCCTCGCCCAGCATGAAGCCGTCCCTTCGGAGGTCGAAGGGCCGACATGCCTCGGAGCAGAGGGTGTCGAGCTGCAGGAAGGACAGCGCGCCCAGGGGGTGGGCCATGGCGTCCAGGCCCCCGGCGATCGCGCGCTGGATCTCACCTCGACGCAGGGCCTGGAAGGCCGCCGAGATGGCCTGGGCTCCGGCGGCACAGGCCGAGAAGCTGGTGAACACCGCGCCATCGAAGCCGAACTCACCCGCCAGGGCCCACGCCGCCCGCCCGGGGAGGTGCCGCCGTGGGGCACCGGCATGCTCGGCCAAGTCAGCCGCCAGGCTGCCGCGATCGAACACGCCATCCCGCAGGTGCGGGTAGAGGTCGTGAGCGAGCTCTTCTGGCGTGACGCTGGACAACCCGGTGCCCAGGAAGACGCCACCGGGCAGGGGATCACCCAGCTGCCCCGGGAGCTGCCTGGCGGCCTCGAACAGCAGCCCGACCTTGCGGTCGCCTTCGAAGCCGGCTGGCTCCGACAGCGTGCCGGGGAAGCTGCTGACCAGCGGCACCGGGAGCTCAGCGACCTGGTCGATGCTCGGCTCTCGACCCGCCGTGCGGCCCTGGCGCAGGCCTTCACACAGGCGATCGAGGCCAGCTCCGTAGCCGGTGACCACGCCGACCGAGGTGATCCAGACCTCTGGTGAAGCTGTCATGGGGGTCAGCGGGGCTGGCAGCGGTTGGCGCCGTCCTGGAAGCAGCCGTAGCGTTGCCCGGGAGTGGCGGCTTCGAGGACAGCCGTGGCGCGGCTGCGATCCTCGTAGATGGCCGTCACGGTGCAGGCGCTGGTGCTGGCGAGCTCGACCTGGAGGGGGGAAGCCCCCGCCGCGCTGGTGTCGGCGCAGCGCACCTGGAGCTTGCGGAGCTGGCCGCTGTCCACCACGAACTCGGCAACGTCCCCGGGGACCGTGGCGGCGTCGGGGGTGGAGGAGCCAGCTGGTTCGTCGTCGGCGCCTTCCACCTCGCCAGGCTCCTGCGGCGCCTCGGGTAGCGCCTCGGGCAACGCCTCGGGCGACGCCTCGGGCTGGGGCTCGGGCTGGGCGTGGACCTGCGGCTCGGGCTCGGGATCGCTGGGGACCGGTGCGAGGGCGCCGGTGTGTGGGGCTGCGATGGGCCTCGGCGCGAAGGCCTGGGACACGCGCACGCCGGCGGGCCCCATGAACAGCGCGAAGCCGAGCAGAGCGCCGCCCAGCGCGCACAGGACCAGGAAGGCGGAGGGAAGCAGGGACCCACCACCCCGGGAAGGTGCGGCGTGCGCGGCGCGGGCCTGGGGAGGCGAGCGCATGGGTGGCATAGCGCGAGCGGGGGGGAGCTCAGCAGCGGCGGGCGTGGGCATGCCGCTGGACTCGGGCACCACGTCCGAGGTGGGGGCCGGCGGCCCCTGATCGGCCAGGGAGTCACCGGGGCGCATCACGGTGGGCTCGTCGTCGTCGAAGGCGTCGGGGTCGGGGAGGACGACCGGCAGGAGCTCACGCTCCGTGGCGCCCTCTGGTTCGCGGAGATCCTCGTCGAGGCCGGCGGTCAGCTCCTGGGTGAGGAACTCGCTGGGGGCCTCGGGCTCGCCGTCCGCCACGGCATCGAGGTGCGCTTTTCCACCGAGGACTCGTTCCGCAGCAATCTGGACGACATTCTGACTATCTATTCCGCGGTGGACAAGTTGGGCGTGACGCGCGTGGGCATTGCC
>CALDOK010000018.1 GCA_937912125.1 uncultured Pseudomonadota bacterium | reverse complement strand
ACAGCCCCCGTCCGACCCTGTACCGGCGGGTCGCTCCCTGTGCGCGCGTCGTCGCTGTGGTTCGCCGCAGGGACGGATACAGCACCGCCGTGAACACCCTTCGCTACGCCTTGCTCCTGTGCATCTTCCCGGCCTGCCTGCTGGTGGGGCTGGTCCTGGACTGGCGCCTGGGGCTCGGGCTCACGCTGGCCGTGGTCCTGCTGCTGGCCTGGCAGGCGCGGCGCATGGGCGCTTCGTTTACGGGCATCATGGGCAACCTCGCGCGGTCCTATCGGTCCCTGCCCAGGCTGCTGTGGAGCTTCGATCGGCGGGCCGCGGAGCGGGCGGGCGGGCCCGATGTCCAGCCTGGGGAGGTCCGGCTGGGTCCCACCCGGTTCTACGCCGATCTCCCTGCCCTCGAGGCCCGGGAGCTGCAGGCCGTGGTGCGCCAGACCCACGCGTGCCTGGCCGAGCTGTTCCCGGGGAGCCGTCCCGTGGATCGGGTGCTGATCTTCGGCCGGCAGCAGGCCATGCTCGACTACATCGGGGGGTGGCTCGGCATGGCGGGCACCCGTGCCGCGGGCTTCTGCTTCGCCATGGGGCCGGTGCGGGTTGTGGGGGCAGTGGACGCCTTCCGGGAGCTGGGGCGCGATCCCCGAGCCCTGCTGGCCCACGAGCTGGTCCACGGCGGGCTGCGGGGGGTGGCCCGCGGGGTGTCCATGTACCCCTGGCTCAACGAGGGCCTGGCTGAGGCCTTGGCGGTCAGCCTGTTCGAGCCCGCTCGGGTGCCGGGTATCCACCGCTTCCTGCGCCGGGCCAGGGCCGCCGGCCACTGGATGGACTGGGCCGAGCTTTGGGCGGTGCGTCCCGGCCACATCTTGGGCTGGCTCCAGAGCGGCGATCACGCTCAGCTGATGAAGGCTCAGCTGCTCTACAGCCAGGGCTGCCTGCTGGTGAAGGCCCTGCTGGAGCGCGAGGGGGGTGAGCACAGGTGCCTGCGGGCGATGCTCGCCGAGCCCCGCGACGCCCAGGCCATCATCAGGCGCCACCTGGGCTTCGACGGCGCCGAGCTGCTCGGCTGGGTGGAGCGCGAGGTGGAAGCCGCCTCCTTCGATCTCACCCCTTGGGACAGGTCCAGGCGCCAGGTGTTGCGCGAGCTGCTCGCCCAGGAACCACCCTCACGCTTCCGCAGCTCGGCGGTGATCGGGCTGGCCGCCTGCGGTGACGCCGAGGACCTGCCGCTGCTCGAGGCGCTGTGCGAGGAGGACGATCCCGAGCTCAGGACGCTGGCCAAGCTGGCGGCCGATCTGTTGAGGGCCGAGGCCTGACCACCCCACGGGGCGCACGGCTCTCGGCCCTCTCCACACAGATCAGCGCCGCGGCGGCTCTGGAGCGCCCTCGGGCTTGCAGGCCAGGGGCAGGGTCTCGTCGGGGGCCCAGCAGCTGCCCTCCTCGACACCGTGGGGGGCCTCGAAGCTGCAGGCGTCGCCGTCGCCCAGCGCTTCGCATGCCTGGATGGCCTCAGGGGGGGGAGGGCCGTGGCCAGCGCCTCGGGGTGGGCCGTCCTGGGCCAGGGCGGTGGGCGCGAGGGCCAGCAGGGCCAGGAGGAGGAAGGGTCGGTGGGTGTGGGTCATGTCGGTCTCCTTTCGCTCCCTTGGACCCCCCACGCCGCGCGCGGGTTTACAGAGCCCGGCTGGATTCCGACGACAAGCTCACAGGATTGGGACGATACTGGGCCCGCGGATCCGACACACGATACCCAAGCCCGATCTCGTTCGAATGCCCCGAGGCTCCCTGATGAAGCGCCACCTCCTGCTCCTTCTGGTCTTCGTCCTCGGCTGCCCCGGTCCAGACAAGCACGACGACACGGCCCCCGAGGGCGACGCGGACACCGACGCGGACACCGACACCGACACCGACGCCGACAGCGACGCGGACACCGATGTCCTGGTGGTCGATGATCTGTCCTGGCGCCTGCACGAGGACCACGAGGCGCTGGTGTGGGTCAGCTGGACCCAGAGCCAGGCCGCCACCGCCTATGTGGAGTTCGGCTACGAGGGCGGTGGCTGGCGCCAGAGCCCCCCGATCCAGGCCGCCGCCGGCGTCCACGAGCAGCTGCTGCTGGGCATCCCCTACGACGAGCGCGCCGGCTGGCGGGTGGTGGTGGACGGCGCCGAGCCGGTGGTCGGTGAGACCATCGCCACCGGCCCTGTGCCCGAGGGCCTGCCGCTGCCCGAGCTGCTGGTGAACGAGACCGACAAGCAGCTGGATCGCGAGTACCTGCTCACCAGCATCAACGAGTCCTCGGGCGGCTGGACCGGGGGCAACTACTGGACCTTCATCATGACCCGCCGGGGCAAGCCCGTCTGGGCCAGCAAGGCCCCCCAGCGACACTGGACCCTGTTCGTCCAGGTGGCGGTCACCGGCGATCACATCCTGTGGGACGAGGCCACGGCCTGGTCCAACTACGACGGCGGCGCGGGCTCCACGGTCCATCGCACGACCCTCACCGAGGAGATCGAGGTGATCCCCACGCCGGGCCTGCACCACGCCTTCGTGCAGCTGCCCGACCAGACCCTGGTCTGGGGCAGCCAGTACCACGGCGGCCATGAGGCTCTGGTGGAGAAGGCCCCGGGTCAGAAGGACGAGACCATCCTGTGGACCTGCAGCGATGACTGGCCCGGATCGGGCAACTGCGAGTCCAACGGGATCTTCTACCAGGAGGCCACCGACAGCTTCCTGTACAGCTTCTACACCAACAACTCCCTGGTCGAGGTCGACCATGTCAGCGGCGAGAGCCTGTGGTGGGCTGGCGATGTGCGCGGCGGCTACGCCTTCGATCCGCCCGACTCCCAGTTCTCCTGGCAGCACGGGGTGTCCTACACCGACCAGGGCCACCTGCTGGTGTCCTCCCACGCCCGGTCCGACAGCGGCGGCAGCACCACCAAGGTCATCGAATACGTCGTGGACCACAAGGCCGAGACCCTCACCGAGGTGTGGAGCTACGATCCACACGCCTACGCCAGCACCAACGGCGACGCCTGGCGGCTGCCCAACGGCAACACCCTGCACCTGGTGGGCAGCGCCAGTGAGATCTTCGAGGTCACGGCGGACACCGAGGTGGTCTGGCACCTGGACTACGGCGCCACTCAGCTGCTGGGACGTGGTGAGCTGATCGAGGATCTGTACGCCCTGGTTCCGGATCGGGGCCATGTGGAGGTGAGCCGATGACCCGCGCCCTCTGCGTCCTGGTGCTGGCCGCGGCCCCTGGCGTGGCCCACGCCCTCGCCGGCGGCCCCGACGCCTTCGGCTACAGCTACATCGACTCCGATGAGGCCCACGGCCCAGCCTATTCGTGGACGGACATCTCGGGCACCGGCGCCGCCACGGGCCTCAGCGACGACGGTGAGGTCACCATCCCTCTGCCCTTCACCTTCTGGTTCTACGGCCTGGCCTATACCAGCGTCACGGTGGGCGACGGCGCGCTGCTGTTCGGCACCGACGACGGCATCTACAACCGCAACGCCTGCCTCCCCACGGACAACCGCGACGGCGACGACGCGCTGATCTTGCCCATGTGGGACGATCTGAACGCAGAGCAGTCCAAGGGGGGCGACGTCTACTGGGAGGTCCTCGGGACGGCGCCCGAGCAGCGCCTGGTGGTCCAGTACGAAGCCATCCCCCACTACGACGCCGAGACCGCCTACACCTTCCAGGCCATCCTGATCGAGGACGGCAACCAGATCCTGCTGCAGTACGCCTCGGTGAGCGGCCCCGAGCCGGCCTACGACAACGGCGGCTCAGCCACCGTGGGCATCCAGGCCAGCACCACCCTGGCCCTCGAGTACAGCTGCGACAGCAGCGACGTGCTGCATGACGAGCTGGCCGTGCTCTTCACCGTGGAGTGCGAGGACGCGGATGGCGACGGCGCCGGCGCCTGCGAGGGCGACTGCGACGACGACGACCCCGACCTCGGCCCCACTGTCGCTGAGAGCGACGACGGCCTGGACAACGACTGCGACGGGTTGGTGGACGAGGACTGGGTGGCCGTGGGGGACGTCGTCATCACCGAGCTGCTGGCCGACGCCGGCGCGGTCTCCGACAGCTATGGCGAGTGGTTCGAGCTCCACAACGTCTCGGGGCGCGACATCGATCTGGTGGGCTGGAGCTTCGCCGACAGCGAGGGCTCGGTGGTCGTGGACCGCAGCGTGGTGATCCCGGCGGGGGGCTACGCCCTGCTGGCCGATGAGGCTGTTCCGGCCCGCAACGGTGGGCTTCAGGGAGTGGACTGGGTGTTCGACTACGACGCCATGCACCTGAACAACACCGGGGACGAGCTGCGCGTGCTGATGGGCGGCACGGTCATCGACGAGATCACCTACCGGCCGGCGGACTGGCCCGTCATCGAGGGTGTCTCGTGCTACCTGGACCCGGGCTTCACGGACGCCGTCTCCAACGACAGCCCTGTGCCCTGGTGCGCCACCCCCGCTCAGGCCGAGTACGACTTCCCCGGTCTGGGGCTGGGGGACTACGGCACCCCTGGGGCCCCCAACCCGCCGGGCCTGTGCTGCCACGACGACGACGGCGATGGCTGGGACGTCTGCGTCGGTGACTGCGACGACGACGATCCGGACAAGTTCCCCGGGAACCCCGAGCTGGCCGACCTGCTGGACAACGACTGCGACGGCTTCGCGGACGAGGACTTCGTCAGCGAGGGCTCTGTGGTGGTCACCGAGGTCATGGACGACCCCTACGCGGTGGGCATGGACCGCGGCGAGTGGTTCGAGCTGTACAACGCCGGCTCCGTGGATCTGAACCTGCAGGGTTGGACGGTGTCCGATGCCGTGGGCGACGGCTTCACCATCGCTGCAGACCTGATCATCCAGGCGGGCGCCTACGCGGTGGTCGCCGTGGACGCTGACCCCGAGCTCAACGGCGGCCTGGCCGAGGTGGCCTACACCTACGACTACGACAGCTTCCCCCTGGACTCCTTCACCGACGACAGCATCGCACTGCACCTGGGCGATCTGCAGGTGTCAGCCCTGAGCTACAGCAACGACGACCCCTGGCCCAGCGCCCTGGGGCAGTCCAGCTACCTCTGCCCCGGGCTCGAGGGCAGCGGCGGCAGCAGCGCCTCCGACGACTGGCGCGCGAGCCCCGCCAGCCCCGACCTCGACTACGGCGGCAGCGGCACGGGCGACTACGGCAGCCCCGGCGCGGCCAACCCCGCGCTGGATCTGGACGGCGACGGCGTGGGCGTCTGCGACGGCGACTGCGACGACGGCGACGCGGCGGTGGGCCCCGGCAGCGTGGAGCAGTGCGACAACGGCGTGGACGACGACTGCGACGGCGCGGTGGACGCTCAGGACAGCGAGTGTGACGCGCCCCTGGACACCGCCACCGAGACCGACCAGCCCGTGGTGGACGACACCGGCGAGGGTGATGGCGAGAAGGGGGGCTGCGAGGGCTGCGCCAGCGGTGGCAGGCGTGGCGGCCCCTGGCTCCTCGGGCTGCTGTTGGCGGGCCTGGCCCTGCGTCGACGACGCTGAGGGGCTCGGCTACACTCCTGGAATGAGCCCCCTGCATGTCGCCATCATCCTCTCCCTCGCGCTCGCGGCTTGCCGCTCGAGCCTTGAGGACACCAGCGGCGACACCGGGGCGGGCCCGCTGCCGGGAGACCACGACGGCGACGGCCTGAGCGACGCCGACGAGCTCGCGCTGGGCACCGATCCCGACGACCCGGACAGCGACGACGACGGCTACTCCGATGGTGACGAGGTCGCCGGCGGCACCAACCCCCTCTACGTCCACAGCCACCCCTACAGCGGCGGCTACAACGTGGGGTACTGCGATGCCCCGCCCGAGCCCACCGGCCCCACCGGGTTCATCAGCGGCATGTTCGAGCCCACCGACATGGGCCCCGAGTACTTCGAGTGGCCGGTCTACGATGTGGGCGATGTGGTGGACGACTTCGCCTGGCGCGACCAGCACGGAGAGGCCGTACACCTGTACTCCTTCTGCGGCCACCACGTGATGCTGGTGTTCGGGACCTTCTGGTGAAGCTCCTGCCAGGTTGCGGCCGGTGCGGCCCAAGCCATCCAGGACCAATACCGCGAACAGGGCTTTCAGCTGGTCAACCCGCTCACCGCCGCGTGGAGCTCGCCGCCCACCCTCGAGGAGCAGGTGGAGTGGGCCGAGCGCTTCGACCTGCAAGACATCCCGGTGCTGTCGGTGCCCGAGGAAGACCAGGTCTACCCGGAGTCCGAGAGCTGGCGCTACGACAGAGACATGGGTCCCGGCACGGTCACCCACCTGGGTCCTGACATGCGGGTGCTGAGCGCCGACGACGACCAGATGGATCCCAGCCTGTTCCTGGACTGATCCCCAGAGCGAGTGTGTCCTGGGCCGATCCGAGGGTGAACCATGATCTTCCTGCTCCTCCTCGCCGTGGCTTGCGGTCGCGGCGCCCCCGAGCCCGAGTCCTGCGCCGACGGTGAGGACAGCTGCCTGGAGTAGACGGAGCCCAGCCCGCTGGCGGCGGCTACCTTGTCGCGCAGGAGGCCCCCTTGCTGTACACCCCCTCTCGTCGTCGTCTCATCGGTTCCTTGGCGGCCATGGGCCTGGTGGGCCCGTCCCTGCTCGCAGGGGCCTGCAAGCCAAAGCCCGGCGACAGTGGCGCGCCAGCGGACTCTGGCGACACCTCCGACACCTCCGACACCTCCGACACGGGAACCGCTGCCTCGACCCCGGCCGCCGACGGTTTCTCCATGCCCGCCGAGACCGATCTCCACGCGGGCTGCATCATGCAGTTCCCGCCCCCGGAGCACTACTGCGACGGCGGGGCCACCGACTGCAGGCTGATCCAGCGGGCGCGGGCCGAGTGGGCGGCCACGGCCCTGGCCATCGCCGAGCACGAGCCGGTGGCGATGTATGTGGCCCCCGACGACATGGCCCGCGCCAAGAAGCTGGTGGGGGGCGCGGTCACCCTGCTCGAGGCCGAGCTGAACGACGGCTGGAGCCGGGACAGCGGACCGATCCTGCTGCGCAACCCGGCGGGGCAGGTGCGCGCGGCCTGCTTCCAGTTCAACGGCTGGGGGGAGAGCTACAGCTATGACAAGGACGCCCTGATCAAGTGGCGCATGGCCGAGGACCTGGGGGTCCGGACCTACGATCACCCCATGGTGCTCGAGGGCGGCGCGGTGATGGTGGACGGCGAGGGCACCCTGGTGACCACTCAGGAGTGCCTGCTGCACGACACCCGCAACCCGCACCTCAGCCAGGCTCAGCAGGAGCAGATCCTGAAGGACTGGCTGGGGGTCACCCGGGTGATCTGGCTCGACAACGGTTGGGTCCCCGACCCCATCACCAACGGCCACGTGGACGGCATCGCGGCCTTCGTGGCCCCGGGCGTGGTGCTGCTCAACTCCATCGCCCAGGCCCAAGATCCCACCAACTACGCCATCCTCGAGAGCGCCCGGGAGCGCTTCGAGACCGCAGGCATCCAGGTGATCCGGCTCCCCGCCACCAGCTGGACCGCCTACCACATCAACTTCTACGTCGCGAACGGCGCGGTCATCGTGCCCATCGAGGGCCGGGCAAGCGTGGACGACACCCCCCTGGGCATCATCCGCGACGCCTTCCCCGGCTACCGGGTGGTGGGGGTCGAGGGCAACGCCCTGGGCGAATCCGGCGGCGGGATCCACTGCATCACCCAGCAGGTCCCCGAGGGGGTGGCTTGGCCATTCTAAGGCCCACCTACTCCGGTGGTGCCTCGCTCCAGCCCGGGTCCGGCTCGCTGGCCAGGGCCAGGGCCTCGGTGGCCGCCGCGCTGCCGTACTCGGCGTCGTTGCACAGCTGGCAGTCCACACGCACCCTGCCCGGGCCTCCGTCGCCGCCGTAGCGCTCGTAGCTCGCCTCGCCCGCGCCCCCTTGGGCGAGCACGCTGCCGTCGGCCAGGCTCGCGCCCTGGGAGATGAGCCAGATGCTCCCCCCCGCGCCGCCTCCCGCGCCGTAGGTGAAGTTGCCCGAGGACCAGGCGTGGGTGTCGGCGCCCGAGGCCAGGATGCTGCCGCCCGCGTCCACCGTGATGGTGCTCGCCGCCAGCAGCGCGATGCCGCCGCCAGCGCCTCCGGGGCCCTCGGTGCCGTCGGAGCCGTTCCACACCCCGCCGCCCCCCGAGCCCAGGTGCAGGGCCTGCAGCGCGGCGTCGCCGTAGGCGTCGCCCCCCGAGGGCGCCGTGTAGCCGCTGGTCCAGGACTCGCCCGGCAGGCCGTAGCCCCCGTGGCCGCCCCCGCCCCCGGTGATGTTGCAGCCGCCGCCGCCCAGGTTGGGCCCATAGGCGCCGATGCCCTCGTTGTAGCCGCCGCCGCAGGCGCCTCCGGCCCCCCAGCCGGTGATGCTCTCGCCCTGGTAGCCGTCGCAGCCGGCGCTGCCGGTGGCGCCCCCCGCGTAGCCCAGGCCCCTCAGGTCGATGGCCGCGCCGGCGAACACGTGCAGCCCTTCGCGGGCCCGCAGCGCCAGCACGCCTCCACCGGTCCGATCCCAGCCCGACACGGTGAGGGAGGCGCCCGCGAGCAGGGTGACGCTGGTGTACTGGGGCACCCGCTGCAGCACGACCACCTGGTCGACCAGGTCCTGGTTGCCGGCCTCGGCGAAGAGCACCCCGGGGTCTCCGGACAGCTCCACCGTGGCTCCGTCCACGGAGGCCACCTCTACGATGGCCCAGGCGCCCACCGCGGCGTAGGCGCTGGGGCTGCCCCGCTGGTTGATCAGGATGGCCGCGTCGCCGGTCTCGAAGCCTTGGGCGGACTCGCTGGTGGTCACGGTGGCGCCGCTGATGCTCTGGACCGTGTAGCGGACCGCGTCGGGGTGCTCGCGGCCGCTGCGGGTGTCCACATCCAGCACCAGGCGCTCGCTCAGATCGAGGGCGCCGTCGGCTCCGCTGCCCACCCAGGCTGGGAGCTCCTCGACCGGCGGCTGGGTGTCTCGAGGCTCCCTGGAGTCGGTCCGCCCGGTGTCGGGGATCACGCCCCCGACGAAGCCGACGCAGCCGGGTGTCGCACAGAGCGCGAGGGCGAGGGGCAGAGCGCGCATGGAACCCTCCGAATGTTCTGCGGAGAGTATAGCGGAGCGGACTCAGTCCACCATCAGCCCCGCCACATCCGCCGCGGCGCCCACGGTGACGGCGATGTTGCGGCGGGCGAAGTCCTGGCTCAGGTTCTCGACCACGTCGTCGCCGTCGTTGCAGTGGTAGGCGGCGTAGCGGAACTCGGAGGTGTCGGTGAGCATCATGGCTGGGTAGCCGGCATCCCAGAAGGGGGAGTGGTCGGAGCGGCGCAGATCGCTCAGGAAGCTCGAGGTGGTCTGCTCGTCGCTGAGCTCGAGGATCAGCAGGGGCAGGCCCACGGTGGTGGCGTGGGCTTGCATGGCCGCCATGGCGTCGTCGCTGTGCTCGTCGCCGACGACCGCCAGGAAGTCGCCGCGGAACTCGTTGTCCTCGGCCTGGGCGTAGGCGTCGGGGAAGAGCATGTCGAGGCCGGTGGGGAAGCTCTGGGCGCCGGGGGCGTCGTCCAGAAAGCCGATCATCTCGAAGTTGAACACTGTGGTGATGCTGTCGCCCCGGTCCACGGCCTCGGAGACCCAGCTGCGGGCGCCCAGCAGACCGCGCTCTTCTTCGTCCCAGCAGGCGAACACCAGGCTGCGCTCGTAGCGGCCCATGGCCAGCAGGCGGGCGGCCTCGAGCACCCCGGCTACGCCCGAGCCGTTGTCGTCGGCCCCGGGGCAGTTGGGGATGTGGTCGTAGTGGGCGGTGACCAGCACCTGCTCCTCGGGCTTGGTGCGGCCCGGGATGCGGCCGATCACGTTGACCCCGGTGGCGTAGCTGTGGCGCTGCACCTCGAGGCCGAGCTCTGCGAAGCGGCCGGCGCACAGATCCTGGACCGCCTGCCAGTGGGCGCTGCCCGGGTTGCGCTCCTGGGCGATGAACACCAGGTCGGCCTGGTAGGCGTCGCCGTCGGTGCAAGCGGCGAGCTCCGCGCTGCCGGCGGCGCAGCCGCTGAGGGGCTGGGGGCCGGTCTCTTCGGGCGTCTTGTCGCCGCAGGCGACCAGCATGACGAGGGCGGGGAGGAGTGAGCTGCGCATGCCGGGAGCATATCGGGTGGGACCAAGGCTTGCCGGCGTGGGGCGGGGTTTGGCAAGGTGGAGCATCACCCTGGAGGCTGTCCATGGGAACCCACGCGAGCTCTGTGCTGTTCGCTCTCTGCCTGGGCGCCTGCAAGCCCGACGCCGACAGCGGCGGGCCCCCCGTGGACGACACCGCTCCCCCGGAGGACACGGGCTACTGCCCCGAGGGCTTCGACGTGGAGGGCTACTGGGGCGACGCCCCCGACCAGGCCACCCGGCTCGAGGTCTTCGACGCCCTGTGGGATACCTTGGGGGCCAGCTACGCCAGCTTCGCCGCCTCGGGGGTGGACTGGGCCGCGGTGCGTGAGCGCTACCGCCCGCTGGTGGAGGCGGCCGGCAGCCAGGGGCGCTTCTTCCAGCTGCTGGCCGACATCTTCCTCGAGCTGCAGGACGGCCACAGCTACCTCGTCAGCTACCAGGTCTGCGCCTACGACAGCACCGGCAGCCCCCCGGCCCTGCGGCTGATGGACTCGGCCAGCTACAGCGGGGTCTGCCTCACGCCGCTGGATGACGACAGCCTGCTGGTCACCCGGGTCGCCGCGGACAACCCCGCGGGCCTCGCTCCCGGCGATCGTGTGATCGGCTACGACGGCTGGCGCTGGCGCCACCTGTGGACGCGGCTGCTCGAGGCCGAGCTTCCCGTCTGCGGCTACCACAGCTCCGCCGACCTGGCCCAGGACATGAACTGGCAGAGCGCGCTGCTCAACAACGCCCACCTGTTCGACGAGCTGGACATCCACCGCCACGGCGTCGCCGAGCCTGCGGGGGTCAGCACCGAGCTGTTCGCAGGCTACTCCTCGGATCTCGTGTGTACGGACCAGCTCCCCGTGGCCGGGGTGGAGCTGCCCTATACCGACTGGGCCGGGTCCCATGGCGCCGCCGAGACCTCGTGGGGCATCCTCGAGGGCACGAACATCGGCTACATCTACGTCTACGCCTGGTCTGGCGACGTGACCACGGACTTCGAGACCGCGGTGAGCGAGCTGATGGGGACCGACGGGCTGGTCATCGATCAGCGCTACAACACGGGCGGGGGTACGGGGGCGGCCATGGGCGGGCTGTCCCTGCTGTTCGACCAGGACGTCGAGCACATCATGAACTGCGCGGTGCGGGACGACCCGGCCGACACCACCAGCATGGCCATCAACAGCTGGGGCTGGCATGCCTTCGAGGCCGACCCCGCCAGCTACTACGACCAACCCATCGCCGTGCTGGTGGGCCCGCGGGCTATCTCGGCGGGGGATCTGTTCCCCGTGTACATGACCTACCACCCCGAGGCCCGGCGCTTCGGTCGCACCACCGACGGCAGCTTCGGCTCCATCGCGTCCACCTGGTACCCCGACCCATACCTGGGTGACCTGTACATGGCCTACACCTATGCGGCCTGCGTGGACCCGGACCTGAACTGGCTGCAGGGCGCGGAGATCCCCCCCGAGACCGAGGTCTGGCTCGATCCCGACGACGTGGCCTCTGGGGTGGACTCCGTGGTGGAGGAGGCGCTGGCCTGGATCGCGGCGGGCGGCGACTAAGGAGCCAGCGCGACCTCCAGGATCCCCACCGGCGCGCTGGTCTGTTGCTCGGCCTCGGTCAGGGCCAGGGTCGCCGCTCCCCACCGCAGCGAGCCGGCGATGGTGGGGATGAGGTCCAGATCCGCCGAGAAGCCCTGGCCCTCGTCCCGGGGCACGGCGGTGAACCGCACGATGCCCTGGCGCCCATTCAGCTTCACCGGGTCGCCCGTCGACTCCCGGAGCTCGCCCAGCTCCACCCCGGCGGGCAGCTCCAGGACGATCTCGAAGGGCTCGCCGGCGGGGATGGAGGCGTGGACCCGGCAGGTGAAGGGGCGACCCACGGTGGCCTGGGACGGCGACTCGACCCTCACCGCGAAGGCCCCTTCATCAGCCCTCGACCAGGGCAGCCAGGCGCTGTGCTCGAGGCTGTAGGCCAGGCCTGGGGTGTGGGGGTGGGCTTCCAGGATCACCCTGTGTAGGCCCGGGCCGTCGGGGAGCAGGGCCTCGAGGCGCAGCGGGTCGAAGCCTGCGCCCAGCTCGTGGGTGCGCTCCAGCACGGGCTCGCCGTCGATGCTCAGGGCCAGCTGCACCCGCTGGGGCAGGGGCTGCTGGAAGAACCGATCGAGTGCGTCCAGCACGGCCATGCTCGCGATGCCGTCGCCGAAGCCTCGGCCTGGGTCGTAGCTGCCCAGCAGCGCGGCACCGAGATCCGCCACCAGATCGTGGCTGGCGGGGTCGTCGGCCAGGGCCAGCACGGCCTGGGCGGTGGTCTCGACGACGCCGGGCTGGCGGCCGTCGATGCGGACACTCAGGGGCCCCGGCTCCACCTGGGCGCTGCCGTCGTCCTGCGGCTCGACCGCGTCACGGACGATGTTGCGCAGCGCGCCCAGCTGGGGCTCCACCACCCCCCCCGAGGCCGCCAGGACCGCGGCGGTGTAGGGGTCGCGCACGCGGGGGGCGTGGCGCTCGAGGAAGCCCGCGGCGCGGACGGCCACGAGGGGTGAGTGGTCCCGGGCGACCCGCGCGGCCTCTGCGGCCATCACCAAGCTGCGCTCCAGGCTGGCTTGCTGGAGGGGGTAGGAGCCGTCCAGCAGCTGTTCGCTCTCCAGGGCGAGGATGAAGCGGTCGGCCAAGGCGGCCACGGTGGAATCGACCCTGGGCGCGATGGCGCTCATGGCCACGACCGCCTCGAGGGCGTCCTGGCGGTGGAGCTGGCGGTCCAGCTCGAGCCTTGCCCGAACGCGGGCGTCTCTGGCCTCGTTGAGGTCGGGCTGGACGCCCAGGCGCGCGGCGATGAGCTGGCCGCGGCCGGTGAGGGCCAGGGCGTAGGCCGCGCCCTCCAGGTCGCCGGGGAGCCGGCGCTGGGACTCCTTCTCCAGGAATCCCATGGGGCCGGGGAACACCGTCACCGCCACAGCGCTGCTGCCCGCCTTGGCGCCCTTGGGCGTCTCGATCTCGAACTCCCGGGCCGCGCCCAGGGTGCCTCCGCGGGTGCTGCGCGCGAGGCGGCCGCTGTGCTGCACCACCAGACGATGCTCGGTGCGATCGGCGCCGATGTCCACCGTCAGCCGGGCCACGCCGGCCTCCGTGGCCCGGACCTCGAGGAAGCGCACGACGCTGCTGTGGGCCGCCAGCTCGAGGGGCTGATCCAGGGCCCCGCGCGCGGCGCCGCTGAGCTGGGCCCAGAGCGTGCCGGACCAGGGCCCCTCACCGTTGTTCACCACCCGCACGGGCAGCTGCGCCCGGTCGCCTTGCCGCAGCATCGGGGGCTCCACCAATTCGATGGCGATGGGCAGGGTGGAGACGAAGCTGGCCTCGGCGCCGGCCTGGCGGCCCGAGCGGCTGTGGGCCAGGGCCAGCAGGCGCCAGCGGGTCAGCTGGTCGGGCACCGGGACCTCGAGGGTGGCCAGGCCCTCCGCATCGGTCACCACGATGGGCTCGAAGAGCAGGGTCTCGGGGAACCAGGACCGGGCACGGGGCCCAGGGCTCTCGTCGGGCTTCTGGAGCAGCAGCTCCGCGAAGCGGGCGGGGATCTCCATGAGCTCGCCGGACTGGCCGTATTCCTCGGGATCGAACAGGGGTCCGTACTCCCAGTGGCCCTGTCGGCCGACGTAGTCGTACAGGCCCGTGCCCGCGGCGAGCATGGTGTTCTTGGTCTCGGCGGACGCGCGTGCCACGGCCATGGTGGCGATGCCTCCGAAGTGGCGGGACATGCCCCGGATCACGGTCAGCTGCAGCACGAGCACGCTGAGGGTGCAGGCCACGACCAGGGCCCAACGCCGGCGGGGATGGCTGGGAGACAGCCAGTGCAGCAGCAGGCCCGCGGCGGGAAGGGCGCCCAGGGCCAGCAGGCCGCGGTAGCCGCGGTTCAGATCCCACATCAGGTCAGGGAACAGCCCGGTGCAGACGCCGAAGTCCACCGCGGGATCTCCCAGGCCCTGCAGGTAGGCCAGCAACAGGCAGTTGTCGCCGCCCAGGGCCAGCAGCCCGAGCCAGGAGGTCAGCAGGGTGAGGGGGGCCATAGTGAGGCCCAGCCGCGTGGCGGGGTGGAGACCATCGAGCTTCATGGTCTTGACGCGTCGGTGGATGAGCCACGCGGCGACCATGGTGATCTCCACGGTGGCCACGGCGTAGCCTGCGTGGGTGCGCCAGGCCCGCGCGGTGCCCAGCAGCGCCAGGCTTAGACCGATG
Organism: uncultured Pseudomonadota bacterium; assembly: GCA_937912125.1. Classification (GTDB taxonomy): domain Bacteria; phylum Myxococcota_A; class UBA796; order UBA796; family JAFGLY01; genus CALDOK01. The sequence continues at coordinate 4,290 of CALDOK010000018.1, read as the reverse complement.
TGCAGCAGCCAGCGACGGGGGCGCCCGGTGGCCAGGGCTGTGGCCAGCAGCAGCCCCACCGCCATCCATGAGGCTCCGGGGAGCAGGCCGCTGGCTTTGCCGAAGCTCATCATCAGCGTTGGGTAGGGAAACAGCAGTGCGCCTGCGACCACCAGCGAGGCCGCGACCCCGCGTCGCTTCTTCACGGCCAGTACGATGGCCAGCACCACCAGAGCTGCCGCGACAAAGGGCGCAGCATGGGTCCAGAGATCGTCGCCAAAGTGTCTGAACGGGAGGAGCACCAGCAGCCGTGGGACCAGAAGCCCTACCGACCACAACAGGAAGACCAGGCGCCACTCTCGGCGCTGCTCCGGCGGCATCGTGCCCCGGCTCCCGCCCCACAGCAGCGCTCCACCGCAGACCAGCAGCAGCGGACCCGTCAGCAGGGTGGTCAGGAAGATGGAGCCCAAGGTGAGCCCCTCGGCGAGCTTGGCGCCGAACGGACTGTCCACGTCCAGGCCGCCGGGCTCCACCACCAGGAAGCTCAGCGATGCCAGGGTCAGCAGGACCACCAGGCCAGCGGCCCCATGGCGCAGGGTGCGGGGGATGCTCATCCTGCCTCCTCGGCCACCCAGGCCGTCCAGCTCTCCACGTCCTCCGACAGTCGTCTGGCATCGGTGGCCATGCGGTAGGGGTCCAGCAGCTCGAGGTAGGCCAGGGGAAGGCGGACCAGCTCGAGGGGTACGCCGTAGGCGTCGTTTACCGGCTCGCTGGCGGCCTGTCGGGCCTCGAGGGTCTCGCCCCAGATAGCGGCCATGCGCGCCGGGGTCAGCAGCGCTCCGGCGGGGGCCTCCTGCTCCCAGCGGGCCACGGCCCGGCGGGCGTCCAGCAGCAGCCCGTAGAAGCTCTCGTCCATGGCGGGGCTCGGATCGAAGCTCTGGGCGCTGTCGGCCTGCCCGTAGGACTCGTCCTCGAGCTCGGTGGGCACCCAGCTGATGCGCTGCAGGGTGGCCTGCACCGCATGCTCCCCCCGGATGCGCCCGCCCAGCAAGCCCCGGGCGTCGAAGCGACCGAAGGCGGCCTGCTCGGTCTCTGCGCGCACCGTGATGCGGCTCCAGTCGTCGGGCTCCAGCAGGGAGGCCAGCTCGGCCAGGGAGGCATCCACCCCGGCCAGGGTCACCGCCGCCGAAGTGGGGCTGTCACCCTCGTGGGTGGTGACGGTGAGCTGCGCCAGCTCACCCGGGCGGTAGCTGGGGGCGTCAGAGCGCAACTCTACACCGAGGGGCCGAGGGTCCGGCACGTACAGCCGGGTCAGGGTTTGGCCCATGGCCACGGTGAGCAGGCCGTGGAGGCCCGCGGGGATCTGTCCGGAGATGGTGCGATCGGCGGCGTGGTAGCGCAGCTCGGCCACCTCGCGGCCGGCCTGCAGCAGGGGCACCGGCCCGTCCTCGTCGGGCAGCCCCCAGGAGTAGCCAGGTCCCCGCAGCGCGTGGATTAGCAGCTCGTTCCCTGGCATCAACACCGAGGACGCGGGCCGCAGGCGCAGGTCGGGGATCTTCCCCGGTGGGACCACCAGGCGGGTGGTGCCGAGGTCTTCGCCACCGTGGCTTGCGTGGATGATCAGCTCCCAGGCGGTGGTGACGGTGGATGAGCGTGCGGTCGGGTCCCCCACGGGGTCGGGTAGCACGCGCAGGCTGGTGACCCCCTCGGCCGCACTCAGGGCCGGCTGGTCGAGGGTGACGCCCTGGAATGCCTGTCTCACGCAGGCGACCTCCCCGGCGCTCCAGGGGCTGGCTGGGACCCAGGCGGACTCCCAGCGTGTCTCGATGCCACGCTCACCCTGCTCCACCTGCCAGTGGAGGGCCGAGGGGAAGGTGGAGGCCTCCGTGCGCTCGAGCGCGCAGGCCCGGGCGCTCAGGGCGGCGGTCTGCAGCTGTGCGCTCAAGGTCTCCGGCACCTCGGACACCCCCCTGTGGGTGGCCACCAGCCGTGCTCCTCGTCGCAGCTCGAAGCGCCAGCTCGCCCGAAAGAAGCGCCGCCCACCGGTTGGGCCTCTGAGACCCGAGAGCACCGCGAAGACGCAGCGGTCCACCGGCTCGTCCAGGTCGTGGATCACCCGCTCCACCCGTCCATCGGGTTCCACCAGCACCCCGTAGCTGCGGGTGCTGGCCTCCACGCTGGGGATGGCGCAGGGCTCGAGGGCGGGGGTCCATGCGTCCAGGACCACCCGGTCGTCCATGGAGATCGGGCGACCCAGGAGGTCCTCGATGGAGCCGCGGTGTACGTGTCGCTGCTCGGCGGCGGGGGCCACCCGCCGGGGAGGGGGCGGTACGATCACCGAGCCCGGCTTGCCGGGATCGATGGTCAGCACGGCCACGGCATCGGCGTCGGTGGTGGCCCGTACGCCGGGGTCCTTGGGATCCCAGGCGCGCTTCACCTCGAGGTCCACGTCTTGGAGCGGCTGGCCGTCGGGGGTGGTCAGGCGCAGGAACACCCGGTTGGGGAAGTCGGCCACCAGCCCGTCTCCCAGCTCGCTTTGCAGGAGGGCCACGATGGGGGATGAGGACAGGTACAGGGTGGTGCCGGCCTCGACGCGTTCCCCCGCCGGGTCGGTGACCACCATCATCACGGGGACCACCACGCGGTCGTCCAGATCGTCGGGCACGGCGCTGGGAGTCCAGGAGAAGCCACCGTGGGCGTCGCTGAGGATGGTGGCGCCGTCGGTCCAGTCGGTGGGGAGGGGCCAGTCCCCACTGGTGAGGGCGTGGATGTACACCTGTGCGCCCTGCACGGGTGTGCCCGAGCGGTAGCGGACGGTGCCCCGGACGCTGGGTTGCTCCCCTGTGCCCACCCAGGGCAGCGTGGGCTGCAGGTCCACCTCCACCCGGGGCAGAGAGAAGGGCTCCACCCGCACGGTCACGCTGTCCACGGCCTGCCCCGAGCGGTACTTCAGGGTGTAGATGCCGGGTTCGGTGGACGCGGGCAAGGGGAAGCGCCCGGAGGCGACGGCGAAGACCCCGGACTGGAGAGGCTCGCTGTAGATGAGCGCTTCGTCCTGGTTGTAGACCTCGAACACCCCCGGCCGGCCGTCCAGGGGGGTGTGATCGCTCCGGTCCAGCGCTACCGATCGGTACTGGATCACCTGGCCTGGCTGGTAGAGGGGCCGGTCGGTGGCGATGTGCACCACGGCCGCCCGGAACAGGGGCACGGTGGTGCGCAGGGTGGTCGCGCCCAGGGGTGAGTCGATGTGGGTGAGGACGGTGTGCTCGCCGTCGGGCACAGCGGGGACGTCCAGCCTGCAGCCGCGGGACTTGCCCAGCCGGCGGCAGCGGGAGGGGATTGGCTGGACCGCGCCATCGGCGCCTACGAGCTCGAAGCGCAGATCGAAGCGGCCGGTGGGGTGCGCGCTGGCCGCGTTGGGCGCGCCGGTGCTGGCGTTGGCCGACAGGGACACCCGCGCGGTCACCTGGCTGTGTCTGCCCAGGCGGCCGAAGATCACCGACGCGCTGGGCACGGGGGTACCGATGGGGCACTGGTCCACGGTGATGCCCCAGCGCAGCCAAGCGGTGGCGCAGGGCTTGGGCAGGGCGAACACACCCACCAGGATCAGCGCGCCGCCGATCCCGAGAAACAGCTTGGTCCTCTTCTCCACGCGATCCTCCCGGGCGGTCTGCGACCATCCCACCGCGGTTGTGGCGGCGGGCGTGGACGGCCCAGGATTCGACAGCACGCAGGGGTGCTGGTTCCCAGGGAACCCGGGGTGTCAGTGGGGCAGGACCGGACCGCGCTCGCCCCAGAAGTCTGGGGTCTCGGGGTGGGTAGGGCGGTACCAGCGGCCGCCGCAGCCCACCAGGCGGGGGCGCTTCATGGCCCGCAGGTCGGCGGTGGGATCGCCCGCCACCAGCACGAGATCCGCGGCCATGCCTGGACGCACTGCTCCCAGCTCCCCCTCGAGCCCCAGCAGCTTGGCGGCGTGGGTGGTGGCGGTGCGGAGGACCTCGAGCCTTGGCAGGCCGCCGGCCTCGAGGCGCAGCAGCTCGTCGGGCAGCTCGCCGGGGAACACCACCAGGGCGCCCAGGTCGGTGCCGGCGCACATGGGCACCCCCGCGGCCACCAGCCGCTCGAGGCTGGTGTAGATGCCGGGCAGGGCGGCTCGGTTGCCCCGGGTCCAGCCCAGCACCCGATCGTCGAAGCAGGTGAGGTTCTCCTGAACGGTCATGGTGGGTACCCATCGGGCACCGCGGCTGCCGCCCCAGCGCTCGTTTCCCCCGACCCTGCGCGCCAGGGTGCCGGGAATCGAGCGGTTCTCGT
>CALDOK010000017.1 GCA_937912125.1 uncultured Pseudomonadota bacterium | reverse complement strand
GGCGCGCGGCGCTCGATCGTGCCCACCCTGACGCGCAGGGCTGGGGCAATCGAGCGGTTCTTTGGCGCGCGGCGCTCGATCGTGCCCACCCTGACGCGCAGGGCTGGGGCAATCGAGCGGTTCTTGGGCGCGCGGCGCTCGATCGTGCCCACCCTGACGCGCAGGGTCGGGGGAATCGAGCGGTTCTAGGTCGCCGGCCTCGCGTCGCCTCTCTCTGCTTCCGCGTCCCGCAGGATCAGCAGGCGGCCCGCGGCCAGCCAGGCCAAGCCCAGCGCGGTGGAGGGGCCCAGGGCGCCCAGCAGGCGAGCAGCGGCTCGTGACCAGTTCTGTGCCACGGCGCTCTCGGCATCCAGGGCGAAGCCCATGGTGTTGACGGTCATGAACAGGGCGACCTGGACGGTGGCCAGCCCCAGCAGCACCACCGCCACGCGCAGGGCGACGCCTCCGGGCCGGTTGGTGTTGGCCTGGCGGCCCTCCCAGAGCATCAGGATCGGCATCATCACCAGCAGCAGTCCCAGGGTGATCTCCGCGCCGCCGATGGCGATGTGCTCGGCGGGCAGCAGGCGGTAGGCCAGCAGCAGGCCCGCGGCCTGCACCGGCACCAGCGCCAGCCAGGCCAGGCTCTGGTGGGCGTGGATGCTTCGCTGGAACGCTCCGTGGGGCAGGGGCAGCCCGGCCCAGGGAAGCTGGGGCGGCCGCCAGGCGGGGAAGCGAGCGGTGAAGGGGATGCGCAGGGAGGACTGGGTGGCCACCAGGAAGGCGCCTGCGATGAGGAGGATGCCGGCGATCTCCAGGTCCCGGGGCAGCCAGCCCAGGGCCACCCCCGCGAGGCTGAGCCAAGCCATGACGGACAGGGCCAGCCCCCACCCCAGTCCCTGGAGTAGGCCCCCGCGCAGGTCCGCCACCAGGCGGGTGACGGGCTCGCGTCCCCGACGTGCGCGCTGGGAGGGATCCCCCAGCTCCGGGAGTGTGGGCCGCCACCGCTCCCAGCCCGTGTGGCGCAGCAGGAGCAGCGCGGTGGTGGCGGCGGCCATGGCTCCGGCGGTCATGAGCACCCCGCTGGGTCCATCCAGCCAGCCTGCCGCCGCAGACACGCCGACGGGGAGCCAGGGGATCAGCAGGCGCAGCAGGGCCAGGGGGCCTCGCTGGGCCTGGCGGGGCGAGGCCGCCACCAGCAGGGGAAGGAGCAGCAGCGCGGCCTTGCCCAGACCCCACAGCACCGCGGTCACCATCGCGCCGCCCGTGGGTGCTGGCACGTCCAGGACGGTGCGCAGGGACAGGCCCAGCCAGCCCCAGGTCAGGCCCAGGGCCAGGGCTGCAGCGGTGATCATCGCCAGGTAGACCGTCAGCTCCACCCCAGGCCGAGCCTGGCGACCCATGGGCAGGGGAACGCCCTCGAGGTGCTTCGGTGTCCAGCGGGCCTCCCGCAGGCTGGACAGCCCTGCCGTCGCGAGGACCAGCCCAAGCGCCGCGAAGACGCGATCCCCGATCTCCAGGGCGTCCAGGCTGCGGCTGGCGATGAGCAGGCCCATGGTGCCGAGGAACAGACCCGAGAATCCCGGCAAGGCCGAGGGTTCGCCCGGGTGGAGCATGGCGAGCAGTGTGCGGACGTGGGCGCTGACGGTGTTCATGTCTCGTCCTCCTGCTCGGCCAGGATGTCGTGGACCGTGGTCAGGATCTCGTCCTCGTCCAGGCCCAGCTGTTGGGCGAGACGAACGGCGCGGGCGAGCTGTTCGTGGGCCTGGTCCAGAGCCAGCTGCACCGAGGCCTTGGCAACGTTGTCGGCCACGAAGGTGCCCTGGCCCTGGCGGCGGATCACCAGCCCCGCGGCCTCGAGGTCGGCATAGGCCCGGCGCACGGTGATGAGGGAGACCATGAGCTGGGCGGCCAGCTCGCGCACCGAGGGCATGCGGCTGCCGGCCGGCAGTTGCCCCGAGCGCACCAGGGCGGAGATCTGGTCGGTGACCTGCCGGTAGAAGGGCAGGCCGGAGGCGGCAGAGAGCTGGAGGGGGAGGGTGCTCATGGGGTCCTCCACAGCAGCCGGGTGGACGCGAGCCAGGCCAGCCACGCCGCGGTGCCCCATGCCAGCGTCGGTGCGAGCATCAGGATCGCCTTGGATGCCTCCCCGAGCCCCTCGAACCAGCCCAGGTCCTTGCCCAGGAGGTCGATGATTCCCAGGTTGCCGACCTGCGTGACCGCCAGCACGGGCGCCAGGAGCCAGGCGAAGGCGAGCACCGCGACCGTACCGGCCGTGGCGAAGCGCCGGCCTCGGCGGAAGTGGAACAGATGCAGCGCCGCCGCTGTGGCGGGCGCCAGCAGGGCGTCGAAGTTCGCCGGGATCAGGCCCCTGCTGGCCACGATGGAGTGGGCGGGCGGCTCGTAGGTGAACCAGGCGACCACGCCCACGAGATCGGCGAGGGAGAACAGCAGGCCCAGGACCAGCAGTCCGAGGATCGCCTCGCGTTCGACCTTGGCCAGGGGCAGGGGTAGCAGCTGCCAGGCCCGCCAGCGGGGATCGTCGCTGGACCCTGTGGCCCAGGGCGGCATGCCGAGGATCGTGGTCATCGCGAGGACGCGTGGGAAGGGGATCAGCAGGATCGTCAGCAGACCCACGACGGTGTCGGCGGTGGGCTGTGCGTCGCCGGTCGCGACCCCCGCGCACAGCCCCCAGCCCAGGAGTGTGAGGGCCAGCGCTGGCAGGCCGGTGCGCAGCAGCCAGCGGGTCCGATCTGCGCCGAGGCGCGCGAGGGGAGGGAGCCCGGAGCGGTGGTGGGAGCCCTGCACGGCTGGCAGCGCGTCCTCGAGCCGGCGGGCGACTCGCCCCCAGTCCAGCCGCAGCCCGGGCACCACCAGGACCAGCATCATCGCCAGCAGGAGGGGGAAGCCCCAGCCGTCGGGGTCGAGCCCCACGGCGACGCCCAGCGCCAGGGCCAGGGTGGGGGCGGCGTGGGGGAGCAGCGCCGCGAGGCCTTCCCTGAGCCGGTGGGCTGCACCGGCCAGGACGAAGGGGAAGGCGAGCGCCACCGCGCGGGCCGCCTGCACCGTGGCCTCCGTGCCGCTGGTGAGCGCCCCTGCACGAGGGCCTCGGGAGGCGATGATCTCCCATGAGGTCGGGATGGTGACCGAGACCAGGCCCACCGTCACGGCCGCCAGCGCCAGCCCCGCCGCGCTGACCATGAGCGCCGTGATCAGGGCTCGAGTTCGTGGATGAGCGGGAAGTATGGGGTGGTCTCGCTCCCCTCGATCGTGGATGCTGCCAGCCATCAGCCCCGGGGCCACGCCCGCCAGCGCGACCACCAGCCAGGCCCAGTCACCCGCCTGGGGTGCGAGCAGGATCGTCAGCCAGGCCACGGTGGCGAGACAGGCGCCCGCCAGCCCGAGGCCGGCCAGAGGTCGGGATCCGGCCGTCAGCAAGCGGAAGGAACCCCTGGCGTGAGTCAGGCTCACAGCGCGCTCCACCCGACCATGGCCTCCTCGAGGGTCTGCCCCTCGGGCACCAGCTCGTCCGTCGCGCCTTCGTGCAAGACCCTGCCACCGTGCACCACCAACAGCCGGTCGGTGATGCGCTCGAGGTCCGTGAGCTGGTGGGAGCTGATGATGACCGAGCAGCGCTCGTCCCCCACCACCTCGAGCACGGTCTGCAGCAGGGCCCGGCGGCCGGCGAGATCGAGCCCGGCGGCTGGCTCGTCCAGCACCAGCAGGCGGGGACGGTGGGCCATGGCCACCACCAGGCGGATGCGCACCGCCTCGCCCTTGCTCAGCTGGCTGACCTTGCGGCTGGGATCGAGCTGGAAGCGCTCGAGCAGCTGGTCCACCAGCGCGGCGTCCCAGCTGGGGTAGTAGCCGGAGAGCACCCAGAGCAGCTTGTGGATGCGCAGGTTGAACAGCGCCTGGTCGTCGGCCATGAAGCCCAGCTCCAGGCGGACCTTCTCCGGCGCCTTCCAGGGGTCTTCGCCGAACACCCGCACGCTGCCACCCTCGGGCTTGTCCAGCCCGGGCAGCAGGCGCAGCAGGGTGGTCTTGCCCGCGCCGTTGGGACCGACCACGCCCACCACTACGCCCGCGGGCACGGTCCAGCGGGGGATCTCCAGCGTGAACTTGCCGCGGGCACGGCGGAGGTTCTCGACGACGACGAGGTCTTGCTGGGCCATGGCGGCTCCTTGCATGGGCAGAGTGATCAGGTGTGTATGTCTTTATACACACTGTCGCGACTCTGCCGCAAGGGTCCCTCGCCGCATTTTTGGAGGAAGACAGCTTCTTCCCCCCCAATCCGGGCACACACGCGCCTTGACCCCCGGATCTGGAGCCGACAGGCCCCAGGCTCGGTGTCGCCGCTGCGGTGACGGGCCCGCGGGCCCTCCAGGCTACTCGGGGATCAGCGAGCTGACGTCGAAGGTGAAGTGATGCATGTAGATGGTCTCGTCACCGTACGGATCACTCTTCTCTTCGACCCACTCGTCCACCAAGCACTCCGGGTGGTTGGTCCACGAGGCGAAGTTGTCGTAGGCGATGTGGTAGTCGGAGTCGCCGATGTGCGGGAACTCCACCTCGATCGTGCGCTGGTCGATCATGTCGAGCAGGCGGATCTCGATGTCGCGGTAGCGGGTCTTGTAGGTGATGGCAGAGCCGACGCGGGAGTTCGGTTCGGGCCTCTCGCCGGTCTGGTTCAAGATCTCCAGGTCGGCCATCGCCCGGGCCAGCCCTGTCTCGTCGAACGAGTACCAGACATCCAGCGGGTGGGTCTCACGCCAGAGGGTCCCGTTGGTGGACAGGAAGTTGCCCTGGGGGGCTGGGTCGGCGTCGACGGAGTAGTAGGTGATGCGGTGGAGGTCGTACTCTGCCTCGAGTTGCCCGCTTTGTCGCCAGCTCACCCGGCCTGCGAAGGGGGCCCACTCGTGCCAGCCGGAGTCGCCCTCGGGCGCCTGGGTCCAGAACTCGGAGACGCCGCCTTCGGAGCGCGCGGGGATGTTGAAGCCCCGCAGCAAGGCGGTGGCCAGGCCGGCATGCTCGCTGCAGAGGCCGCAGCGCACGTCCAACAGCTCGACCGGGTCGACCAGCCAGTCCAGGTAGTCGGTGCCCCACGCCCAGCCTTCATCGGTGGTGGACTGCCAGATCGCGGTGGTGATGTCGGCCCAGGGCACGTCCAGGAAGACGCCGTTCTCTGCGAAGACCGTGTCGTACTCGATGTTCTGGGCCATCCAAGAGTAGATGGCGTCCGTGATCGCCTTGGTCTTGGTGCGATCTTCGGGCGGGATGGTGCTGCGGATGAGCTCCACCAGGTCCTGGATCTCGGGGGCGTCGGGGTCGACGACCGAGCCTGCTCCGAGCTGGATCTGGAGGTAGTCCGGGTAGTCCGACGCCAGCGGGGGGACGACGGCGCGGTCGATCAGGTCGGACTCGTCGGCGGACTTCCAGGCCTCGAGCTGCGCGAAGGCGATGTAGAGGTCGTCGGTGGGATCGGCGCCTTGGACCAGCTGGAAGTCCACGGGGGTCAGGTGGTCTTCTTCGATGTTCAGCTGCCCCTGGCTGCGGGTGCGGTAGCCGTCCTTCGCGGCCATCAGGATGTAGCGGGGCAGCGCTGCGGGCAGGTTGTTGATGAGGTAGTGCCCATCCTGATCGGTGAACGCGGAGAACTCGAGCCCCCAGGGATCGCCGAACACACGAACCCTGGCGCCCTCGACGGGTGCGCCGTCGGAGGTGATGGTGCCCGCGAAGCTCCCGGTGGGAGCGCGGCCGAAGGTGACGTCGTCGAACCACGCGGTGCCTGGGCCCGTCAGGTGCAGCACGACCTTGGCGCTGGCCGCGCCCATGGGGGCGGCGAACTTGATCTGCGGCGGGTAGTCGTAGCCCATCCCGCGGGTGCCCCCGTGTTCCGGCAGCTCGATGACCTCGAGGATTCCCCCATCGGCGCCGTAGAAGATGGTCTGGAAGTTGGTGGAGCCCGTCCCCATGATCTGTTCGAAGGCGACATAGCCGCCCAGCTGGTAGATGTGGCCCGGGATGACGGGGACCGTCTGAGTCCAGCTGATGGCCTGATTGACCGCGATGGTGAGGCCCGCGCTGCGGCTGCCTGACTGGACCGGGTCCTCGCTCCAGAGCCAGGTGCCCGCCGAGTCGCCTTGCTGGGTCCAGCCGTCGGGGGCGTCGGTGCCGTCCTCGAAGCTCGGGTTCTCCAGGAGGTTGGCTGGCTCCCGAGGGTCTACCGGAGCGTCGGTGTCGGAGGTGTCGAGGGTGCCGTCGGTGTCGGAGGTGTCGATGGTCGTGTCTGAGTCGGAGGTGTCGGGGGAGTCGGAGGTGTCGAGCTTGGGCTGCGAGTCCTCAGGATCGTCGCGGAACCTGCAGCCAAGTCCTTGAAAAACCAGGAACACCCATAACATTCGCATGTTCATCGCCGCCGACTCCTTCTAAACTGGCCGGTTTGGAACACCATCCTACTCGCAATCGTTTCCACCGTCGAAGGAAGATCGGAGGGTCGGGCGGGGCTGGCTTACCAGCCAGGGCATCGTTCGCGGCCCCGGCCTGGGCGAGGTGCTCGGGCGCATGGGCGAGCTGGCGGCCAGCAGCGCCTCGTCGGCGCTGGAAGGCCCTGGTCGCGGGGCCGTCGGCGGCTCTCGGTGGTGATGAACCGAGATGTCCGAGGAGCCCTCAGAATGTGGTCCAGGCCTTGTCCCACTGCTGCCCGTCATCGCTCAGGCTGGCCCAGGCTCCTCCAGCCCCCGCCGTCAGGCTGTCGATCCAGTCCGAGTGGCTGTCGGCGCAGGCATAGTCTTCCGCGCCGGCCGTGGCATGGCAGATCTCCACCGTCCGGGCCGAGCTCATCCGGGCCCAGTGGAGGACTCCATCCGGACCCCAGGAGGGGGTGGTGTGGGCGTAGATGCTGCCGCTGTCATCCAGCGTGAGCAGCTCGGACCAGGACCGGCCGCCGTCGGTGCTGGCGGCGGTCAGCAGGAAGGTGCCCTCCTGCTCTTCGGTGTTGGCCAGGCAGGCCAGGTGCAGGACGCCGTCGAGCAGGGTCAGGGCGGGACGGGTGACGCGACCGTAGGCGTGGCCCGAGGCGTCGGCCGGGTCGATGGTCCCCAGCTCGCGCCAGGTGGGCGTGCCGTCGTCGATCGAGATGTTGGCGAGCTCGAGGTGCCGGGTGTAGCGCATCTGCTGGGTGTTGTCGGAGGCGACGAAGACCGCGGTGGCCTGGCCGTCGTCGAAGACCATCGACGGGCTGAGGGGGTAGCGCTCGTAGCCCGTGTCGTTGTCGGCGGTGGCCCAGCCAGCCTCTTCGCTCCAGACCGCTGCGGTGATCCAGGAGTCGGAGGCCGTGAAGCCGTAGAGCATGGGGTGCTTGAGTGTGTCGATGTAGAGGATCAGCAGCCGCCCCTCGTCGTCCACCACCATGGTCGAGGTGAGGTCGGGCATGGCCGTGGAGGCTGGGAAGCCGATGGGCTCCCAAGCCCCCCCCGCCTCGCGGCGGGAGCAGGCGCCTTCCCAGGGCATCTCGTCGTCGCCGGGCCGAAGATCGAACTGACGCCAGCAGGCGTAGTCCACCCCCGGGGCCCGGACCACGCGCGGCTCCTCGGAGTGCATGATGCCCGTGGCCAGCACCTCGTCGTCCACCACCACGCTGCTGCGCACGTCGAAGCCAGGCTCCCACCGCTGCCAGCCCACCAGGTCGCCTGAGGAGCTCAAGCGGACGACGCCGCTGCGTTCCTTCACCAGCGGCTCGTCCTCGAGCAGCTCGCTCATCAACAGGCCGGTGTTGTAGGGCTGGTCGATCCCCATCAGCCAGGAGGTGGTCCGGGCCATGTCGGGCAGGATGTAGGGCCCGCTGCCGATGTAGTCCTGGCGCACTCCGGGCCCCAGCAGCAGCATCGGGATCTCACGGCAGCCGCTGCAGTTGCAGCCGTGGTGGGCCCAGGGCAGCTCGCCTTCGACGAAGCGGTGGCGGCCGTGATCGGACATCACCACCAGCAGGGTGTCGTCCTTGAGCTCGTCCTGGGCCTGGATCCAGCTCCAGAGCGAGGAGATGGGCCTGTCGTCCTGCTCGACGGCGGCGGCGTAGCGCTGGGGAGTCTCGTGGCCCGCGCGATCGGTCTCGTGCAGGTTGGCCAGCACGTAGCGGGCGCCGCCGTCCAGGGTGTCCTTGACGAGCTCGACCACGTCCTCGTCGTTGTGGGAGAACTGGGAGGGGTCTTCGGCGTCGAAGAGGATGGTGAGGCTGCCCTGCACATCGTCGCCGAAGCCCGGATGCCAGCTGGAGACCAGATCGGCGATGATCTCTGTGTTTCCCAGGAAGTGAACGTCGTCGAGCTCGGCGCCTTCCGTGTCGCGTAGCACTTCGAAGAGGGTGGGGTAGTCGATGCGGCGGAGGCCGACGCCGGCGTTGGAGCCCATGGGGACGTGGGGGATGCGCTGCCCGGTGAGCATGGCGGCATGGGACGCGGTGGTGACGGTCTCTCCGGTGACGTAGGCGGGTGCCACCAGGGCTCCGTGGGGGAAGAGCTCGGCGCGCATCAGGGGCAGGCTCTCGACGGTGGGGGCCCCGGTCGCGTCGGAAGTGCCGAGCGCCTCTGTGTCCCCACCCCCGAAGCTCTCCTCGACGCGCACGCCGTCCATGACCAGGATCACCGCCCGCTGGGCGCTTCCGAAGGAGCTGACCTGCACGGTGTCTACGGGGGGCTTCTCCCTGCAGCCGCCGAGGAGAACGGCCACCAGCGCGGGAGTGAGGGTGCCGATGCGGCTGGAAGACATGGGGGTTCTCCTGTGGGCCTCGGAAGATAGCCTCAGGATGAGGACGGGCGAAAGACCAAACCACTGTGGCCGGGCCCTGGGGCACTATGGCCACGAGGCCGGCTCGGGGATGGCGAAGGAGCTGTCTTGTAACGGCCATCGCGTCCCCTCGTGTAGGCTCCTGTCCCCAGGGCGGTCGTTCCATCCGGTCAGCCCCGCGCGGCCCCTGGTGTGGGCGGGGTCGGCACTCCGGGGGTCACTCGCGGCCCTTCAGCAGCGCCGTCGGGTAGAAGCTGTCCCGCCACACCAGCCCACCCCTCCGCCAGCCCAGCCAGCCCGATCGCAGCATCATGGCGGCGAACAGCAGGGCGCCGACGGGCCACAGCAGCGCCACCATGGGGCTCCAGCCGTTGCTGCGAGCCAGGCCGCCCAGCTGGGCCGTGGCCAGCATCAGGGTCACCGCCCCCAGGATCTGCAGGGCGGGCAGCCACCAGGCCCCCAGGGCCAGCAGCGGGGCCAGCCACACCCCCAGGAAGGCCAGGGAACCCAGCCAGGTGCGCCACAGGCTGTAGCGGCCCAGCACGGCGTAGCCGTTCTTCTCCGAGCCCCGGAACATGGCCCCCAGGCTGGGGTAGAAGGTGACCTGTACGGCGTCGCCCCCCAGCAGGACGCCGCAGCGAAGCCCAGCGGCCTTGGCGGCCAGGCCCAGGGCCAGATCGTCGGCCACTTCGAGGCGCACGCGCTCGAGCAGGTGGTGCTCCAGCAGCTTGTCCCGACGCACCAGGTTGAACGAGCCCGAGCCCATGCCCACGGGCGAGTCGGGGTCCGCCACCGCCTGATGGCGTAGCCCCAGGCAGATGATCTGCAGGAAGACCACCAGGGTCGCGTCCAGCAGCGGGCTCACGGGGCGCATCCTGGGCACCACCGCCAGGAAGTCCAGCCCCCGGTCTTCGCAGTGGGCCACGGCCCGGCGCAGGGTGCCCGGCGCGAGGTGCACGTCGGCGTCGGTGAGCAGCACCCAGTCGCCCTGGGCGATGTCCACCCCGCGCTGCATGGCGTGGACCTTGCCCAGCCAGCCCTCGGGCAGGTCGTCCAGGCGCAGCACCTGCAGGCGTCCGTGCCGCGCGGCCAGGGCCGCCACGATCTCCCTGGTGCCGTCGGTGGAGCGATCGTCCACCAGCAGGATCTCCAGGTCGGGGTAGTCCTCGGCCAGGCGGGAGGCCATGGCGTCTGCCACCGTCTCGGCCTCGTCTCGGGCCGGGATGACCAGGCTCAGGGGTGGCCACTGCGCTGGCGGCGGGGACCGCAGCCGCTTCAGCCAGGGCGCGGGCCGCAGGTTGTGATGGATGGTGGCCGCCATGCCCCACCAGGCCAGGCACCCGAGGGCAAGCAGGACGGCGATGATGTGCAGTGCGGTGGTCATGGGCAGGCTCGCGATGCCATGGTACGCCTCGCTGGTGCCTGCGAAAAGGAGCTTGCATGCGCCGCCCCCTGATCCTGCTGTTGCTCGCCGCGGCCTGCCAGTCTGCGCCTGCCGATCTCCCGACCCCCGCTCTTCCCGCGCCGGCACCAGCTCAGCGGGCACTCCTGAGCCACGAGATCCTGCTCACGGGGGGCGCCACCGAGGACCAGGCCCTCCCCCTGCTGGTGGCGGTACACGGCATGGGAAGCCGCCCGGAGCGCTTCGCCGGCGCCTTCACCGGCCTGGATGTCCCGGCCCGGGTGATCCTGCCCATGGCGCTCCACCCCACGGCGTCGGGGGGCGGCTCGTGGTTCGCCTTTCGGCGCCAGGACCCCGATCGCGAGGGCTTCGGGCAGCGGGTACACGCCGCCGCCGAGGACGTTGTGGCCTTGGCGGACTGGGCCGAGGATCGCTACCCGACCCTGGGTGAGCCGGTGATCACGGGCTTCTCCCAGGGTGGCATGGTCAGCTTCGCGGTGGCCGTGGGTTGGCCTGATCACATCGCCGCCGCCCTGCCGGTGGGAGGCGATCTGGCCCTGAGCCTGGTTCCCGAGCAGGCCCCGGATGATGCGCCGCCGGTGATCGCCTTCCACGGCGTGGCCGACACCGTGGTGCCTATCGAGCCCGTGATCCTGGCCGTGGAGGCCCTGCGCGGGGCCGGCTACGACGCGGCGCTGCACAGCTACGAGCAGGTCGGCCACGAGATCAGCCCGGCCATGCGCCAGGCCTGGCAGGCCGCCCTGGTGGAGCAGCTGCGCGCCGAGGCGCTCGAGGTGAGCGCAGAGTAGAGGGCGCGCGCAGACCTCGTGGTAGATTCTTCGTCGTCTCACGGGAGTCCCCATGCGTTCGTTTCTCTGCCTCTCCTTGCTGGTCGCGTGTTCGGATGAGCCGCCCCTGTCGGCGTCTGCCCCGGTCCCCCCCACCGTGCCCGTGGCGCCCCCTGGGGCGGCCGCCCCGCTCGCGCACGAGCCGGCTGTCGCGTCGCCCTCCAGCCAGGGTTGTCCGCCGGTGGATGGTCAGGCCCGCGCCCAGCCCAGCGAGCAGCGCATCCCCCTGGGCGAGCGGGCCTTGGTGGTGGAGACCTGCCCCCACCACCGCGGCGCCACGGCGGTGCGCGCCCAGCTCGAGGGCGGCACCTGGAGCTGGGAGGGCGACTATGTCTACGATGCGGCGTCCTTCGAATACGAGATGAACCACTACGCCTTCGAGCTGGTGGGCGCCCTGGGCCACGGTGGGTTCGCCCTCGCCCAGCGCTATGTCACCTGCGACCTCGACGGCTGCGACAGGGTGCGCTTCTACCGAGTGGACCCCGTCGGCACGGTCCGGCTGATCGCCGACGACACCATCGCCACCAGCTGGGAGGTGGGCCCGCGGGGCACCCTGAGGTACGTCGAGCGCACGGGCTACTCGATGGGCTACCACATCGCCTCGGCCGCCTGGACCTACCGCTGGGACGGCAGGGCCTTCGTGCGTCAGCCCAAGCCCACCCTCGCAGCCGAGTATGCGGCTTGGCCCTGTCCTGATGGAGAAGTCCAGCCCGTGGACCCCGCGACGGGTGAGGCCACTGGCGCGCCCATCCCTCTGTCCCAGGGGGCGCCCATCGAGGTGCTGGCGGTGGACCCTGAGCAGCCCGGGTCGCTCTTCGAGTACCGCGTAGGGGGCCAGCGCTTCTGGGCGAAGAACTGGACCCAGACCTGCGCAGGGTGAGGGCCCCGACTACACCGGCGGCGCCTTCCCGGCCTTCTTGGCTCCACTCCCCAGAGCCGCCACGAAGCGGGACTTGATCTGCTTGGAGACCATGGCCCGGTGCACGGGGCTCAGGCGCTCCACGGCGCCCACAAAGCGGTGCAGGAAGGCCATCTTGCCGCTCTGTTCGTGACCCCACAGCAGGTGGTGCAGGGACCCGGTCTCCACCGCCCGCAGCACGATGCGGTCCAGGGTGGTCTCGGGGGTGAGCACCCGGGCCTCGCGCTCGGGGAAGGACAGCGCCTTCTGCTTGCCGCAGGCGGCGTGGCAGACCGCACATCCCAGGCAGAGATCCTGAACGATCTCGGCCTTCATCTGGACCTTCTCGCCGGGAACCCTGGGCTTGGGGACGAGCTTGATGGCGCCGATGGGGCAGCGCCGGGCGCACTTGCCGCAGCCGTTGCAGGCATGCTCGTCCACCGCCGCGATGCGCGGCGAGGTGCGCACGGCGGTCTTGAGCCCGAAGCGGGAGATGGCCAGCAGCTGGCCGCAGTGGCAGCCGCAGCAGTGGCAGATGTAGATGGGGTTCTTCTGGACGTTGTCGGCGATCTGCACCAGGCCGCGCTCCCGGGCCATGGACAGGATCTCGAGCAGCTCGCTGACCTCGGCGGGGCGGCCGAAGTTGCGGCGGATGGTGAAGTCGGCGGCGGGCTGCAGGCTGGTGCAGATGTCCTGGGGGTGCTCGCAGGGGTGGCCCAGGTGCTCGCCCTTGTGGCGGCAGTAGCACAGGGACACGGCGCCACCGCCGGACTCCTCGATGAGGTGGGTGGCCCTGTCGAAGTCCAGCACCTCGGAGTGATCCTGCATCGCCAGCACGTCTTCGTTCACCAGGGCGCGGCCCAGTACGGAGTCGCCCTGGCCGAAGACCGAGTCGGCGAAGGCGCGGTCCTCGAACATGTACTCGTGCAGGGCCTTGGCCATGGCGCCCTGGTCGATGTCGTCCCGCACCCGCATCAAGGTGAACTCGAAGAAGCCCACCACGGCGGGGGCCAGCACATAGCGAACCTTGCCCGTCTCGCTGTTGATGAAGTCGAAGACCAGGCCCTTGTCACACATGTGGTCCAGGCGGGCCTTCAGGGTGTCGGTGGACTCCCCCAGGGTGTCGGCCAGGCGCCCGGCGGAGATGGGGCTCCAGGGCATGCGGGCCGCGGTGCGGGCCTCGTCCTCGGTGTACAGCATCTTCAGGATGTCGAACAGCGCTGCACGGGCCGGGGCGCCGGCGGGACCCTGGTCGAGCCGCTGCTGAAGGGCGCTGTACTCGGCCTTGACGTCGTTGAGGTGGCCCATGGTCGCTCCGGGTGGTGAGCAGGAGACGTGGCTATCGTGCCAGGCTCCGTCGCAGATCGTCCAGCAGGTTGGTCAGGCGGTCTCCGCTGGCCAGGGCACGGGGCATGGCCAGGCACAGCTCGAGGCCCTCGGGGCCGGCCGTCGTGGTGATGAAGGCCGGCTGCCCGGGGCTGCCTGGAGGCACGAAGAACGCGCGGCTGGTGGTGAAGCCCCCCCCAGAGAAGTCGGGCGGGTCGATGCGTCCGAGGTGGGACACGACCGCCGAGGTGCCGTAGCGCCCCTCGCGGAGGCTGGTGGTGGCCAGGCGGCTGCCCATCCACGCCAGCAGGGGCAGGGGTGTTGTGCGAGCGAAGCCCGCCCCGAGCACATGGCTGGCCGCGGCCTTGCGCTGCAGGCCGTCGTTCAGCACGTAGCGGACGGCCTGGATGGGGTCGTCGGCGCCCAGGTGGAGGTGGATGGGGAGCTGCATCCAGCCGGTGAGGTTGGCGCTGCTCTGTAGCTGGGGGGCCCAGCGGCGCAGGTCGACCGGCACGTCCACCCGCACGATCCGAGAGCCGCCTGCCGCTTGGATGGTGGCGGTTGCCAAGGCCACAGCCAGGCGCGGCACCACGTCGCTGGTGGAGGGCGCCCGCACCCGGGCCCAGGTGCAGCCGGACTGTTCGAGGTCGGCTTGGCCCGTGGGCGCGGCGCAGTCGTGGGCCGGGGGGGGCGAGGCGGCCGCACCCATGGACGACGCCAGCTGCTCGTCGGTGGTGGGCCCTGCCTGGGCGTGGGGCGGCGCGTCTCCGCGCAGGAGCGCGAACACCCCCCGGGCGAACAGCATGATGCCGGCCCCGTCGGTGGCTGCGTTCAGCGTGCGGAAGACCACCCGCGTGGGCCTGCCCTCGAGGATCAGGATCTCGTACAGGGGGCCCCGGGAAGGGTCGATGGGCGGGTCGAGGAAGGGGGCGCCAGCAGGGCCCATGCCGTCCCAGCCCGAGCCATCGAGCTGGCGCACGGCGGGCAGGGGGCCATCGGACACCCACCGCATCCGGCCCAGCAGGCCCCGCAAGCGCAGGCGGCACCCGGGCTGCACCCGCGCCAGCTCGTCGAGGAGTGCGGGCCAGCCCTGGGGCGGCGTCGGCGAACCCACGCCCTCCAGCACCAGCTGGTTGGCGAAGGGGGGACCCACCTGGCGTGCCGCCAGCCAGACCCGCTCGAGACCCGAGACGCGTCGCATTCCTGGAGACTATCTCCGCGGCGCCTCGGCGGCGCTAGTAGTCGGTGGTGAGCACCCGGTGGTGGGGCTGCGCCATGCCCTGCCCTGTGCTCCACAGCCAGTGGTCCAGGCTCAGGGCGTCCGCGGAGCCGCCGCGGGCCCGCAGCTGGGCGAGGATCAGCTCGCAGGCGCCCACGGTGGCGATGCGCAGCTCGGTCTCCCCGGGGCTGTGGGGGGCCAGGGTGGCGCGGGCGTCCACTTGGGCCGCCAGCGCGGAGCCGTAGCGGAGCACGCCGCGGCCTCGGAGCGCCCGGGGCAGCATGTAGTCGGCGAAGGCGGTGAGCCCGTTGGTGTTGCGCAAGCCAGGGGCGCCCAGGGCTCGGCGGCGCAGGTGCAGCATGGCCGCGGCCAGCTGGGCGCGCTTGAGGAAGGGCAGCAGCTGGCCCTGGCAGCGGCGCTCGTCGCGGAAGGAGGGGAAGCTGGTGGCCAGGAAGCGGGCCATGCCCACCGCGTCGTCTCCTGCCGCGGCCAAGGCATGCTCGAGGCGTCCGTCGAAGCGCGCCAGCAAGACCTGGCCCAGCTCGTTCAGGATGCGCACCCTGGCGCGGCGCAGGGGCAGGGTGCCCTGGCCTCGGTCGAAGATCTGTGCCGGTCCTCCGGGATCCTCCCTCGCCAGCCAGGCCGCGTCGCCCAGGTCGATGCCGTCCCGGGCAGCGCCGCTCAAGGCGCCGAACAGCGCCAGGGCGTCCACCTGAGGCTGGCCGTCGACCTGCACTGTCCACATGGCCTCGCCAGGCGGCGTCCAGTAGCAGAAGTTCAGGGCGTTGCCGAGCCAGATCACCGCGTCCAGCACCGGTCCGGGCTCCGCGGGCATGGCGGGGTGCTCCCAGGTGGGCACGGGCAGCGGCGTGGCCGCCAGCTCGTCCACGAGGGCGGCGAGGGCGCTGTCGTCGACCTGCAGGCACCGCAGGGTAGGCAGGAGCTCGACACAGGGGACGCCTAGGGCCTCGATCACGGCTCTGCTCCTTGTGGGATGGCTACCGAGTACGGGCTACAGACTACCCGGTCCCGCCCATCGAGGGGGCCGCCGGAGGCTCGATCTGCCCACTCGGCCCTCCGCCGTCGCACCAGGAGCATGCATGGACGACAAGAAGCTCGAGGCCGCCATCCAGGCCCTCGTCCCCCGCATCGTGCCTGCGCCGGTGCGCCGTCGGGCCCGGCGCCGTCTGCTGCCCCTGTACCAGCACACCATCCGCAAGCTGCACGAGCTGGGCTACCTGTTCATCGAGCTCACCCACCGCTGCAATATCGACTGCCTGCACTGTGGGTCCGACTGCCAGGCCAGCACCGACCAGCCTGACCTGCCCTTCGACGATATCGTCCGCGTGATGGCCGAGATCAAGCAGCGCCATGACCCCCACAAGATCACCGTGGTGCTGTCGGGGGGGGAGCCCTTGGTCTACCCGCGGGTCTTCGAGCTGGGCCGGCGCCTGCACGAGCTCGAGTTCCCCTGGGGCATGGTCACCAACGGCTGGGGCTGGGACGATCGGGCCTTCGCCCTGGCCAAGGCGGCGCGCTTGGGCTCGGTCACCGTCAGCCTGGACGGTCTCGAGGCCGAGCACGACTGGCTGCGGGGCCGCCAGGGGTCATGGAAGCGCGCCACCGGCACCATCCGGCGCTTCGTGGGCGAACCCTTCTACAAGGTCATCGACGCCATCACCTGCGTGAACCAGCGCAACTTCGACTCCCTCGAGCAGGTCTACGAGCTGGTCAAGGAGCTGGGGCTGAAGCGCTGGCGGCTGTTCACCATCGCGCCCATCGGCCGCGCCCCCAAGCTGCCGGAGCTGTTCCTGTCGCCCGAGCAGTACCACGAGCTGATGCGGCGGATCCTGGACTGGAAGGCGCGGGGTGAGATCACCGTCAACCTCAGCGAGTCCGGCTACGTCGGCCCCTGCCTCGAGCGCAAGGTGCGCGACCACGACTACTTCTGCATGGCCGGCATCCGGGTGGGCGGCATCATGGTCAATGGCGACATCCTGGCCTGTCCCAACATCGACCGCCGCTTCCGCCAGGGCAACATCTTCCGCGACAGCTTCGTGGACGTGTGGGAGAATCGTTTCCAGCAGTTCCGCGATCGCCGCTGGACGCGTGTGGGACGCTGCGCATCCTGCGACCAGTGGAAGCACTGCCAGGGCAACGGGATGCACCTGTGGGATCTGGATCGCGCCGAGCCCCGCTTGTGCCACTATCAGGACTTCCAGCTCGAGCGCTTCGAGGAGCAAGCATGACCACATCCGAGCTCGACTCTCTCTACGGCCGCGTCGCCCGCGGCTTGGCGCTTCCCACCCTGCCCGACGCCACCGCCGCGGCCTTGCTGGACAAGGCGCGTGTGGTGATCGAGGACGATCAGGGGGACTGGGACTCCGCCCTGCGGGTGGCCGCCACCCTGCAGGGCTGGCGGGCCGCCAACCTGCTGCGCGATGCCGTGCGCGAGGGCCCCTTCGAGCGCTCCGCCCTGGCCCTGGAGTGGGCGCCCTACGCCCGCCTCGACGGGGTCGCGGCGCTCTGCCAGGGGCTCGAGCTCACCGACGAGGCGCTGGTGCTGCAGGCCCTCTCGCTGCTCACCGCCCACCAGTCCGCGGCGGGCACCGGGCGGGCGCGCCGTCTGCTGGACCACGACAGCCTGGCCATCCGGGGGGCTGCCGCCAGCTACCTGGGCCTGGTGGCGGGGCCTGCCGTCTTCGCGGATCTCAAGCCCCTGCTGGGCCATGCCGAGCTGGGCGTCATCGCCAAGCTGGCCCTGGACCGGCTGGACGGTGAGGTCGAGCGGCCCGAGGCTGCGCCCTGGCCCAGCCTGGACCTGGAGCGAGAGGTCCTGGCCGAGCCCGCCAGCGAGGCGCCCCCAGCTGATCTTCCTCCGGGGCCCGAGGCCCTGCTGGGCTTGCTGGCCCGGGCGGCTCCCGAACACCAACCCGCCGTCATGGATGCCCTGCGGGCGGCCCCCGAGGCGCTGGTCGCCGCGGTGATTCGGCCCCTGGTGGCCACCTCACCCTCGGACGTCGCGGTGGGGGGCTGTCGCTACGCCCAGCTCACCGCCGAGCCCCGCTGGCGCCTGCCGGTGCGACGCCTGCTCACCCACGGCACCCCCCGGGTGCGGCTGGCGGCCGCCCAGGCTCTGGAGGTCATGGGCGGTGGGGCCGATCTGTTCGCCCTCGAGCGCGCTGCACAGGACCCCGTGCCGCAGGTGCGCGAGGCGGTGGCGGTGGCGCTCGCCGCGGTCAACGATCGAGAGGCCTGATCCCGCGGGCCGGCGGCGCGACTACTCGCGCTCCCAGGTCTGGATCTCCTGCAGGTTACCGCAGATGCCGCTGGTGGCGCCGGTGATCGTGGTGGTCAGGGTGTCGTCCACCAGCACGTAGGTCATGGTGCCCTCGGAGGGGCCCGCGCCGTCGCCCACGACGCAGGGGTCGTCGTCGGCCGTGAAGGTGCACGCCGCCGGGTTGCAGCTGGTGATACCGGCGCTGTCGCCCACGATGGTGTCGCCCTTGACCGCCCAGCTGAACTCCCTGACCTCTTCGCAGTCGTCGTTGGTGTTGGTGACCTGCGCGGTGGCGGCGGTGGGGGTGCCGTCGATGTCCAGGGTGGTGCTGGGGATGAGGCCGAACCAGTCGGTGGAGATGTCGTAGGTGTCGCACATGTACTGGGTGAGCCGCCAGTGGCCCGCCAGCTCGGTCACGTCGACGTCCGTGTCGCTGTCGGCGTCGGCGTCGGCGTCGGCGTCGGAGTCGGAGTCGGCGTCGGCGTCGGCGTCGGAGTCCGCGTCCGTGTCGGAGTCGGTGTCGGAGTCGGTGTCGGTGTCGGCCTCGGGGGCTTCGGTGTCGTCCTTGTCGCCACAGGCGGTGGCGCTCAGGGCGAGCAGGCTGATCAGGAGAAGGGTGCGCATCGGATCGTCCTCATTCCGTGGGGGGAGGGGGAGTATAGCAAGACGTGCACATACGGAAGCAAGCCTCCCCCGGTGTCCTGTGGACGCCGGAGGAGGCTGCGATCGGGGCGGGGTGGCGCTTAGCGGTCGCCGCGGAGCAGGCGCTCGGAGGTGGTGTAGGAGGAGTAGTCCACGGTGCTGGTGGTGGAGGCGGCG
>CALDOK010000016.1 GCA_937912125.1 uncultured Pseudomonadota bacterium | reverse complement strand
GCAGCCTCGACGGGTACGTGCCCTGTCTACTTCATCCGGGCGTCTGCGGTGGGCGTCTACGCCAACAGCTTGATGATTGCAGTACTGTGGGCGTGGACGTCGTGGATGAGGTTCTGGCGAGGCGTACAGCTCCCGGCAGGCCTGTCGCGGCCCTACGCCCGGCGAGATGCCGCGGTTGGGGGCAGGTGCTTCTGGCAGTGGATGCACCTCACGGCTTTCTTGACGATGGAAGCGCCGCAGAACGGACACGTCCGTCCGCGCGGAAGAAGGAACGAGATCAGCAGGCCGACGGGGCCGAACAGGATGCAGAGGATCAGACCTTCCGGTCCTCGTCCGTGTGGGGAGCCGAGCACGTAGCCGAGGACTCCCCGGAGCCCAGCCCAGAGTAGGCCGCCGATGGCCATGCAGATGGATGATTCCAAGTCGCTGTCCTCCTTCGGTTGTCCCAATCGTGTGGTGGTGGGCTGCAGCCTCTTCGGTCAGTTCAGTCAGTGCGTGGCTGCAGCCTGGGCCTGGGCTTTGCCTTCTTCGATTGCGACCTGGATTCCTTCCTCCAGCTTCTGCGCGAAGCTCGAGGCCGATGCCTCGTCGTCGAACCTGGCTGCCTCGTCCGGCAGCCCGAAGCCGCTCAGGTAGACTTTCCACTGTGGCTTGTGGCTTTTGACCAAGTACAACCAGAAGGCACCCTTCGCGGCAAACAAGAGCGGGACTGGGTACACGAGCCAGGGCATGGTGCTCTCAGCGTCCAGAGCCTCTGGCCAGATGATCAAGGCCAAGACGACGGCCATCACCAGGGAACCGAAGCCCCAGATCACCAACAGGCAGCTTGGGCTGGTCTTCTGGACGTAGACCGACTTGATCTTCTCCGTCGGGTAGCGCTTCGTGCCCACCACGACTTCTGCCGGTCCAAAAACGCATTTCATGATGTTCTCCCCCTGGTTGGGCATGTGCGACGTAGTGGCATGTACAGCATCCTACGCCCTGGCCGCGCCGCAGTGTGAGCAGAACTTGGCGTCGTCCGTGAAGGGAGCACCACAGCCTGAGCAGAATGCGGATTTTGGGACGTCCCTCGATGTCTCCCGAAGGTCCAGGACCTTGTTCATGGCCGCGGTGAACTCTTCGAACGCGGCCTGATCCTTGGTGTGGATGACGGGTATGTGCTTGGCTGCGGTGACAAGGGAGGCGGTCCGTGTAGGCTCCAGCTTGGCGGACTTGTAGATCATCCAGACGCCAAACCCGAACATCGCAACACCAACCGCGACCAGAAGGATCGAGCCTTCGGTGAGCGCTGAGAATCCCCCTGCGATTCCCACAGCAGCTGCCAGGGCACCACCGTACTGCGTGATCTTCCTTGGTGGCTCGATGGTGTTGGTGGATATCGAAGTGATGTTGCCCACCACGTAGGTGTCGTTCCCGACCACCACGCGCCCTCGAGTGACCTTCACTCCGCACTTGTCGAAAAGCGGGGCCTCGCTCATCGCCTATGCCCTCCATCGTAGACCGCCAGCTTATCACGGGCTGCTGTGGGCCTCGAGCACAGGCAAGTCTGGCTCGTCCGCACGGCGGCCCAAGCCACCCCCAGGCGTAGCTACCCAAGGCTTTGTGGCGCCCAGGTATCGCGGAACTGGACGACGACGAGTTGGTCGCTGGACAGCAGGGGGAGTAATGCCGCCGCAGACCAGCGCCGAGGATCTCCATGAGCACCGACCTTGGACCCATTGGTAGCACGGGCTACGCTCCTTGCAGCAGTGGCCGATTCCTACAGTCACTTGACCGAGGACGCGGAGTGAACATGGGCGGCGACGAAGGCGAATACCAGGACTACGACGAGATTCCCGCTTACCGCCAACACGGCATCTTCTGGCTCATCTACGTGCTGTTCGGCCCCATGGCGTTGCTCATCCTCATCACCGGCGATGTCTACTACCTCCGCAACGACAAGATCAAACGCTTCGGAATCATCAACCGAGTGGCCGCGGGACTGATCCTGGCTGTTCCCGTGTCGCTCATCGTCGTCGGCATCGTGATGGAGCTGGTCGCGTAGCGGCAGTGACCCTCGGCTTCGCCCGCAGCAGGCTCCCGATCCCAACTTGCTGGACAGCCTCCCCGCCACCCGCCAGATAGGGGTCTTCACCGGGAGGTCTACATGGCCAAGGACAAGCCGACGTTTGCCGACGCAGCAGAGAAGGTGCTCGAGGAAGCGGGCAAGCCGCTCAGGGCGAGTATGATCGCCACCATCGCCATCGAGAAGGGGCTCATCTCCACCGAGGGCAAGACCCCGGGCGCGTCGATGGAGGCCTCGCTGTCCGTGGCGGCCAAGACCAAGGGCGAGGCCAGCCGCTTCGTGCGCACCGCCCCACGGACCTACGGCCTGCGCACTTGGCTCGCGGACCAGCCCACTGTCGAGGGTGCCGCCGTCCCCCACGTCGAGGTCCAGGAGCAGCGCATCCGCATCCCCCACTTCCCCACCTACGCCCAGCAGCGCGCCCTGCTGCCTGTTCTGGCCGGCTGGCGCCGCGAGGACATGATCCAGCTCCGCAAGGACATCGTGGCCGCCACCGGCAGCGTGACCGCCAACGTGGACTGGAGCGACCCCGACGAGTGGATCCCCCAGCGCTTGAAGGGCAACAACCGCGAGCTGGCAGCAGCCGTGTGGAAGGACACCAACGGCCTGGTGAACCCACGCCACATGGTCGGCCTGTGGCTGCTGCCGCGCAACTACGGCCTGCTCGACGAAGGGGCCGGCGGCCTCCTGGCGGTCTCTGCCCGCGGCCAGGAATTCATCGATGAACTCGAGGGCCAGGTCACCCAGGAGATCGACGAAGCCGAGGGCGTGCTGTTCGCGCTGCAGCTCGTGGCCCAACAGGGCCCGGCCTCGAGCGGCGAACTGCGGGAGCCTTGGAAGGAGCACCTGGAGGGTGCCAGCTTGATCCGATCCGACGCGGCGGCCCGCCAGTATCTCTACTGCCGCCTGCGTAACCTGCTCGACCGCGGCCTCGTGGACCGCTCGGGACAGAAGTACTCCGTCACCGACGCGGGCCTGGCCTGGCTGCGAACCTGTGGCGGCAACGACGGCCCAGGGGAGCCGGATCCCACCCAGCAGATCACCAAGCTGGCCAAGCAGCAGAAGGAGGCCGTCAAGGAGAGCATGAAGGCCGTCCTGCACGAGATGGACCCGTACGCCTTCGAGCACCTGATCAAGCTCTTGCTTGAGGCCATGGGCTACCAGGACGTGGAGGTGACCTCGCCCAGCAACGACAAGGGGGTTGACGTCGTCGGCCAGATCGAGCTGGGCATCACGTCGGTCAAGGAGGTGGTGCAGGTCAAGCGCCACAAGCGCAATATCCAGCGCCCAAAGCTCGACGCGCTCCGCGGCTCACTGCACCGCTTTCAGGCGGTGCGGGGCACCATCATCACCACCAGCGGCTTCTCCAGCGGCGCCGAGAAGGCCGCCTTCGAGCACGGCGCGGCCCCCATCACCCTGATCAATGGCGACAAGCTGGTGGAGCTGCTGACGCAGAACGGGATCGGCGTGAAGAAGCGCAAGGTGGAGGTCTGGGAGTTCGACCCCTCGGCGTTCGAGGGTGACGAGGACGAAGGGGAGTAGCCACCACGGCTCGATACCAAGAATACTCAGTAGCCAGATAGCCTACAGGAAGGCGAGTGCGCCTTCGAAGGATACCGAAGTGCTTGACCCATTCCGAAAGCCCTTCGACGACATCGAAGCAGATGATTTGGAAACACTCCGCTCTGTCTATGAGGGCTGGTTCATCGAGTACAAGAGGGCCACCCCCTCCAACCGCAAGCTCGCAAAGTCATTAGCCGCGTTTGCTAACCATAATGGAGGATGGCTATTCCTTGGCGTGTGTGAGAAAGGGGGCGGCGACAACCGCGCAGGCAGCTTCCCAGGGCTGGGGCTCAACGAGGCCCAACGCGCAGCAGACGCGATCCGCGACGCCGCGAGTTCGCTTCTTTCGCACGTCCCCGAGTTCATGCTTCGGACAGTCATCGGACCGAATGACAGGATCGGGCTGGAGGCGGGCAAGGCCATCGTGATCTGCCTCGTCCCGCCCGGTGACGAGCCGCCATATGTGACTTTTGACGGGCGCATTTACCGCAGAGTGGCCGACAAGTCCGACCCGGCGTTCGAAAAGGACAAGGCCACGGTCGATATGCTCGTAGAGAAGGGTCGGAGGCGCCGTCAAAAACTTGCCGACTTCTTGTGCCAAGAGCTTCCGAGGACGAATTCCTGGCCCCGCGTGGCCATCTTCATCCTCTCAGACCCTCTACACGCCGGTTGGCACGAGTCGAGCATCGGTCTTTCGAAGTTCACAGAGATTGCGGGTACCACGGCGAACGCCCTCGGGCATATGCCCATGCCAAACACGTATCTATCGTCTTCGACACTGGTGGCTCGTCAACGACCCGGTCAGCCTGGCGCTGGCGCAATCTACAGGTACGATCGTTTGTGCTCAAGCATCGTCACCTTGCCGCTGCTCGTGAACAATCTGGCGGGCTTCGCCGAATGGAATGATGAAGGTACCAAGTTGCTCCCAGAGGGACACCAAGGCCACCTTCGTCATCATGTCTACACCAGCCGATACCAGCACGGAGCAGAGTTCCTCGAAGTCCTTCTTGAGAACGGCTTGCGTGAAAACTTAGTGGTCGATCTCAACGCTCTCCTGGCGACCAGCTTCCACATCATCCACAAGCATCGGCTTCTGGCCGCGGAAGACGGCGTTACCGGGCCGTTCTATCTAAAGGTACGCTTGGACGGGGTGTCTGGCGCAGTTCCGTTCTTTGACACCTCATCGTTCATGGAGTTTGTCAGGGACCACGGGGTGCCAGTCTGCCTCGATGATCAGTGCTTCGTACCCGAAGGCGTGACCCCCGATTCGCTATGGCAGATGCACGCTGACTCAACAGACAACTCGGAACCGGGTGATCAGATCTACGCCGACGGCACCCTGCTCTTTCACGCTGTCATCTCCGCCCTGGGGATTCCATACGAGATACTGATGCACGAAAATGCCAGCGAGGAAGTGCGTACAGCGATGAAGAGAGCGGTGATAGGAACCGGTAGCACCTGGACTGAATAGCCATAGCGGATGGGCACCACGACGAAGAAGGTCCCACAACCTCAAGAACATCACTGCGCCGAGCGAGTCCTCCACTGGAAATCCTGGGGGCAGCCTTGGGCCCACAAAAGCACCTCACACGTCACGCAGCTCTGACCAATCAATCCACGCCGGGGATAAGAACGACAAACAGCCCTCGAGGTGTCCAGGCGGGGACCCGCGTGT
>CALDOK010000015.1 GCA_937912125.1 uncultured Pseudomonadota bacterium | reverse complement strand
TCCTCCAGCAGGCGGGTGTGTCGGTCCTGGCCCAGGCCAAGGCCATGAACCAGGGTGTGCTCAGCCTGCTCGGCTAGCCTCGATGAGCGACGGCCGGGCTCGCGACGGAGCCCGGCCCATTCTCCCTAAAGGTCCCGGGTTCCGGGACCGTTCTTGCAGGTAGCCCGGACCCCAGGCCAGGAGTGCAGCCATGACCATCGCAGTAGACGGAATCGTCTCCGGCCTGGACACCAGCTCCATCATCGATTCCTTGGTGGCAGTGTACTCCATCTCCAAGGAGGGCCTCGAGGACGATGTCGCGAGCTACGAGGACAAGCAAGAGGCGCTCACCGGCCTGATGAGCCGACTCGATGACCTCGGCACCTCCCTCGAGACCCTGAACAGCTCCACGAACTTCCGCGCCTTCACTGCCAGCTCCAGCGACGAGACCTCTGTGCTGGCCGAGGCCACGGGCGAGGCCATCGCCGGTGCCTACACTGTGGACGTGGACCAGCTCGCCACCTCCGAGCTCGAGGTCAGCGACCAGAGCTTCGCCTCCCACACGGATGCCGACACCATCGCCTATGGCGACTACACCATCACCTACGGCGCCAACGATCCCGTCACCATCACCCTGGACTCGAGCCAGACCTCTCTGCAGGACATGGTGGACGCCATCAACGACCAGGTGGACGGGGTCACTGCCTATATCGTCAACAACGGCAGCGACACCGACCCCTACCAGATGGTGTTGGTGGGCGAAGACACGGGCGCCGAGAACACCATCGACTTCGTCGCTACCGCCCCACTGGGCGCCGGAGCCACTCCGAGCTTCACCCAGACCCAAGCCGCTCAAGATGCAGCGTTCACGATCAACGGCATCAGCATCGCCTCGGACTCGAACATCGTGAACGACGCCGTGCCTGGTCTCCAGTTGACCCTGACCCAGCAGACCACCAGCCCCACCACGGTGACCATCACCGAGGACCGGGCCACCATGGTCGAGAACATCCAGGGCTTCGTCGACGCCTACAACGAGGTCATCGACTACATCGACACCAACAGCGTGTACAACTCTGACGCCGGCATCCGCGCTCCCTTCGTCGGGGAGAGCGGCGTCCAGCGGGTCGCCTCCGGCCTGGCGTCGGCCATCACCGCTCAGTACAGCAGCGGCAGCGCCATCAACGCGCTGTCCCTGCTCGGCATCAGCACAGACAGCTCCGGAAACCTCGAGTTCGACACCGAAGACTTCGGCGCGGCCCTGGACGACCACTACGACGAAGTCGAGGCGATGTTCACCAGCGACGACGGCTTCGCCGCCGCCTTGCTGGGCACCACCGACACCCAGGGCCTGATCGATGTCTACGTGGACAGCGACACGGGCACGCTGCAGACCCGCTATGACTCCCTCGACAGCCGCATCGACGATCTCGGCACCCAGATCGAACGCTACGAGGACCGCATCGACCGCTACGAGGCGCGCCTCCGCAGCCAATACGAGGCGATGGAGATCACCCTCGGCATCCTGGAGTCGACCACCGCCTACTTGGATGCACTCTTCAGCACCGACTCGGAGAGCAGCTAGCCAGCCCGCTCGAGCACCACCACCGCACTTCAGGAGCCCGGCATGAGAGGCCTCCAGCAATACAAGACCACCGCGCTCGAGACCGCACCCAGCGAGACGCTCCTGCTGCTGTTGCTCGAGACCGCGCTGGAGCGCCTCGATCAGGCCATCGAGGCCATGGAACAGGGGAACCACAAGGTCGCACGCGAGCACCTCGCCTTCGCGCGTAGCGCCTATAGCGAGCTCATCATCAGCCTCGATCACGAGGTCGCTCCCCAGCTGTCGGCACAGCTCAACCGGCTCTATCTCTGGTGTATCCGTGAGCTGGCCAAGGCCGGCAGCACTCAGGACCTCGAGAAAGCGCGAGGCGTACACCGCATCACAGCCTCCATGCTCCAGACCTGGACCGAGGCGGTGGAGACGGCGCGATGACTGGTTTTGCCTCTTGGTGTCGCGATCTGGAGGGGCTTGTAGAGGCCGGCGGCCGGGGCGAACCCCTGGACCTCGACACCGTGGCTGGGCTGGCTCAGCACGCGAGAACCCTGGGCCCCCAGCTGGACGAAGACCAGAAGATCCACGTGTCCCGCTGCATCACCAAGCTCTCAGATATCATCAGGGAGGGTATGGAGCGCCTGGACCAGGACATCGCGGAGCTGTCCGAGCGCCGCGTCGGCATCCGCGGCTACGGGCAGCTGCGTTCCAACCAAGTCGGCCAGCGGCTCAGACGACGGGCCTGACCCCCCTGGGCGACGCGCGACAGCCCCCAGAGTGACACACCACAAGGGCCCGCAAAGGGCCTTTCGCTGCTTCAGCAAAAAAAGTGCATCCAGGTCCTAAAGTTCCACGCCAGCCGACCGAGTAGGGGCGCGTCCAGGAGGACCGATGAACCTGCTCGATACATTCCAGATCAGCGCCTCGGGCTTGTCGTCCCAGCGTGTGCGCCTGCAGACCATCGCCTCCAACATGGCGAATGCACGCACCACCCGCACCGAAGAGGGCGGGCCCTATCAGCGCAAGCTCCCCGTCTTCGAGACCCGTCAGGTCAATCCTTTCGGGGACCTACTGGACCAGGCCATGACCGAGCCAGTGGTCACCGAGATCATCGATGACAACGCACCGCCCGTGCTGGTGTTCGATCCCAGCCACCCGGACGCCGATGCAGACGGCTACGTCGCCTACCCCGACATCAACCTGATGGAGGAGATGGTGGACCTGATGGGCACGTCTCGTAGCTTCGAGGCCAACACCAAGGTGGTCGAGACCACACGCCAGATGGCCAACGAAGCGTTGGGCATCGGGAGGTAGACATGTCGATCCACGCCATCCCAGCCGTAGGTGGGTCCGCCTGGCAGGCCCAGCTGCCCAGCGTCGGCAAGCCGACGGCTCCGAGCGGCTCCCAGTCCTTCGCCGACACACTGAACAACGCCCTCGAGTCGGTCAACGAGAGCCAGATGCAAGCGGACGACAAGCTGGCCGAGCTGGCCGCGGGCAAGACCCCAGATCTGCATGGGACCATGATCGCCCTGCAGGAGGCAGACATCACACTGCGCACCATGGTGAGTGTGCGAGACAAAGCGGTGGATGCCTACCAACAGATCATGAACATGCAGATCTGACGACGCAGGGCCACGGCCCGCCACCCCCATCCTTCCAGCAGAGGCTTCCATGGCCACCGCCCCCGCCGAATCTCTGGAGCTCACTGGCATCCAGCGCGCCGCCATCCTGGTCATGTACCTGGACAAGGTCGTGGCGAAGAAGATCCTGCGCAAGCTGGAGACCACCGAGCTGCAGGCCATCGGGCTGGCCATGGCCTCCATCGACTCGGTCGACCATGAAGTCATCGAGGACGTGGTCCAGAACTTCATCCGCACCCTGCACGATGTCAGCCTGATGCCCTCGAGCGGCCCGCAATACATTCGCAACGTGCTCCCAGACCTGTTGGACGAGACTCGCAGGGACGAGATTCTCCAGAACGTCTATCGACGCACCGACGTGGAGTTCGAAGCCTTCGTCTCCAAGCTCCCCGCCAAGTCCGTCGCGGCGCTGCTCCGGGACGAACACCTGCAGACCCAGGCCGCGGCCTTGGCGCTGATGGGACCGGGGAATGCCGCCCGCGTGATGAACTTCCTCGACGAGGAACTCATCCCCGACATCACCCGCCGCATGGCCAAGCTCCGCTTCATCCCTGGTGAGATCGCCGACGACATCTGCAGCTCCATCCGCTCTGTGCTCGGCGGCAGCGTGGACCATCTGCCCGTGGGCGGTGTGGAGAGCACGGCCCGGGTGCTCGGCAACATGAAGAAGGAGAAGAATGAACGCGTCCTCGGCGCCATCGCGGACGAAGACGACGAGCTCGCCCAGGCCCTGCGCCGCCGCATGGTGGTCTTCGACGACCTCGCCGATCTGGACGACCGCGGCATCCAGGCCCTGCTCAAGCAGGTGGACCGCGAGGAGCTGGTCCGCGCCCTCAAGGGCGCCAAGGCTCGCACCCGCGAGCGCTTCTTCAAGAACCTCAGCTCCCGCGCCGCCGACGACATCCGCGAGGCGCTCGAGATCATCGGCCCCATCCGTCGCTCCGTGGTGGACGACGCCCAGACCCAGATCTCTTCTCTGGCGCTCGAGCTTTCCGAGAAGGGTGAGATCTACCTGCCCATCGGTGGTGACAAGGAGGACCTCGTCTGATGACCCGAACTCCTTCCTCGCTCCAGGCGCCCGATATGTCTCAAGTCTTGGCTGACACAGCCGACTCAGGGGCACGAGGTCAATCATGAGTGTCACCATCACCGACGCCGCCAGCTACTCCGATGTTTCGTCGGCGCCCGCCAGCTATGGAAGCCAGGAGCTCAGCCAGGAGACCTTCCTGAACCTGCTCATCACGCAGCTTCAGAACCAGGATCCGCTCAACCCGCAGGAGAGCCAGGAGTTCGTGGCGCAGCTGGCCCAGTTCAGCTCTCTGGAGCAGTTGATGACCCTGAACGAGGGCATGGACACCCTGTACCTGGCCACCAGCTCCATGAACAACGCATCCATGACACAGCTCATCGGCAAGCAGGTGGTGGCCTACGGCGACACCTTCAACTACGACGGCGAGGGCAGCGTCGATCTTCTGTACGACGCTGCCGGTGAGGCCAGCGAGGCGACGCTCAACATCATGGACGACGACGGCAATGTTGTCGCCAGTGTGACCCTTGGCTCCTTGGCCGAGGGCGAAGGCACCGTCACCTGGAACGGCCAGACCACCTCCGGCGCCACCGCCGAGGAAGGCATCTACACCTTCGAGATCGAGGCGACGGACACCGATGGTGACGAGGTCACCGTCTACAGTATGGTGTCCGGAGTGGTCGATACGATGGGCTACGAGTCCGGGACCCCGGTCCCAGAGATCGACGGCGTCGAGATCGAGCTCGGCGAGATCATCCGCGTGGTCGAACCCGCCGACAGCGCGGAAGCGAGCGAGGAGGAGGAGCAGGAGGACAGCGAGAGCGTCTAACGCCTCGGTCCGCTCCCAGAGAACCTCGAAGTCAAGACCCAGAATACACACTTCCAGCATCTCAGTACAGGTGCCTCTGCACCGCAAGGAGGAACGATGTCTCTGTTCTCCACCCTCAACACCGGCGCCAGCGGCCTCGGTGTCCAGAGCAGCGCTCTCTCTGTGATCGGCGACAACATCGCGAACCTCGGCACCACCGGGTACAAGGCGTCCCGGGCCAGCTTCGCGGACTACATGCCCCAGCGCACCTCCACCCTCGCAGGCACCGGCTCTATCGGCTCTGGATCGGGCCTGAACACCGTGGCCACGCTGTTCGGCCAGGGTTCGCTGACCACCACCTCCAGCGCGACGGATATGGCGGTCAGCGGCAGCGGCTTCTTCATGGTGCAGGACGGCAACGAGACCTTCTACACCCGCGCCGGTGAGTTCTACCTGGACGACGATGGGTACCTCGTCAATGGGGCCGGCTACAATGTCCAGGGCTACACCGCCGATGGCGGGACCCTCAGCACCATCGTGGACGATCTGCTGGTGTCCACGGATCCCGCCGCCGCCTCCGCCACCGAGTCGGTGACCATCAGCGCGGTGCTCAACTCTGAGACGGACGTCGCCACCGACATCAGCAGCGCCGTCTTCGACGGCGCCAGCGACAGCTGGGACGCCATCACCGAGGACACCTTCACCACGTCCATCACCGTCTACGACGAGATGGGAGAGGCCCACGAGGTGACCGTCGCCTTCGAGCGCGACAGCACCAGCGGCTGGTCATGGTACGCCTTGGTGGACGGCGGCGAGATGGACGGCGGCACCGAGGAGCTCCCCTTCGAGATCGCTCGGGGCACCATGAGCTTCGACACGGATGGTACGCTGACGGCGTTCTCCGGCACCAGCACCTCCAGCACCGGCGCCTACAGCTGGGCCAACGGCGCGGATCTCGGCGCCTTCGACTTCCAGCTCGGGCTCGACTCGTCCGGAACCGAAATCGACGGCGCTATCTCCATGAGCGGCACCGACTCCGCCGTCTCCGCCATGTCCCAGGACGGCTACCCCCTGGGAGACCTGAGCGACATCTCGGTCGCCACGGATGGCACCATCACCGGCTCCTACACCAACGGCGAAGAGATCGTCTTGGGGCAGGTGGTGCTGGCGACCTTCAGCTCCGAGGCTGGGCTCGAGCGCATGGGTGGAAACCTGTTCCGCGCCACCAGCGCCTCCGGCGATGCAGCGGTAGGAGCGCCGGGGAGCGGCGGACGCGGTGATCTCTACTCCTACGCGCTGGAGGCGTCGAACGTGGAGCTCGAGGACGAGTTCGTGAACATGATCACGTCCCAGCGAGGCTATCAGGCGGCCGCCCGAGTGATCTCCACTGCGGACGAGACCCTGCAGGAGTTGGTCAACCTGGTGTGATACATCGCACCCAGCCAGCGTGACACACCCCGGACGATG
>CALDOK010000014.1 GCA_937912125.1 uncultured Pseudomonadota bacterium | reverse complement strand
GGGCCCTTGGCTGCCGATGCCCTCGGTGTCAAGCGCCGGCACCCGAGACTACAGCTATGTCAGGACACTTCCGATCATTACAGCGAACAGGGTAGGAAGCGAAAGCACCCGAACACGAGGAAAAGCATGGTGGAGCCCACGTGTCCGTTCTGTAAATCGTCCCGGGTCACCTGGAAGAGACTGGCCAAGGTCTGGGAATGCCTGGAGTGTGAGCAGCGGTTTGGGCTCACCGAGCAGCTTCAGGAAATCGATGAACGAATCCTTCGACACTACCCCACCCCAATCGCTGCTGCATGGAACCTCACGCTGGATGGTGTGCAAAGCCCTGCCAGTCGGTTGATGAACCTGTTCGCTACCTTCCAGCAGTCGCTGAGGCTCCCTGCCCTGCTGATGCTGTCCCAATATCTCGACAGCGACATCGTGGTCGGCAACATGGCCGGCGCCATCCGGCGGTTCAAGGCCCCCACCATTGGCCACTGGCAAAATCTCGTTGGTGCGCTCTGTAAGCATCGCAGAACGCTCTTCTCTTTGGAATCCTTCTCACCAGACCTCGTTGAGGCCATGGCCAAGGTTCATAAGGGCTCAACTACTGGAGCGGACGGTGGCGGTCACTTGCTGGATTTCATCCGAAACGCCAGGAACGAGTGGTCTCACGGAAACGTCCTCAGCGACCAAGAAGCGGCTCGGCGGCTGCCCACGCTCACGACAAAGATGAGGGAGCTCCTTCGGTTGCTCGAACCGCTCGAGGGACTTGAACTGTACATGCTCGGCACAGGCCCAAAGGGCATGTCATACCACGCCAGGTCAGCGAACCCCCGCGAGGTCCTCACAGACCAATTACCCCCCTGTCTACGAGACAAATTCGCAAACGATGAGTCGGTGTTCCTGAACCAAAATGGAAGGGTACAGCGCCTCTACCCCCTGCTTCTCCCGAATTTTGAGAGCGGAACCGATGGCGCTGGTTGGCTGGAGGTGCTCCTGTTCGATGGCTATACAAAGCATGATGTCATCTACATGGGCCGAAGCACGCGCCATCGGCGAACGGATCCCTTCGAAGCGTTGCGCGAGGGGATGAGGGCGAAAGAGATCGAGCTGTTGATCAGCGCCAAGGATATCTGGCCTCGGACGCTCGCACAGTGGTCCCACGGCGCCGTCGAAACCGTCCTCCAGGGGAGGCTTGGTGTCGGCTTCCACCCGCAAGTCTACGTGGAACGACAGCCCATCGAAGGCCAGTTGACGGAATGGCTCACCGGGAAGGGTGCTCCAGCGGCTCTGCTGCTCGGGGAGGCAGGGACCGGAAAATCGAACCTCATCTGCAGCCTGGGCGCCGCTCTGTCCAACAGAGATTCATCCGACGAAGACGTGATCGTCATGCTCTTCGGCGATGACCTGCAGACCCACCGTGGTGTGTGGGCCGCCATCCACGCGGCCTTGGGAATGGACCACACTGTAGAGTCCTTCGCCCAGTTTCTGGTACTCATTCGCACGAAGTTGCGAGAGAATTCCAAGAACGGTCCGATCCGGTTGAACGTCCTCTGCGACGCGCTGAATGAAGGGCCGACCCTTGTTAAACACCTACACGAGCTCGCAGCCATGGCCAAGCTGGCGTCACGCGCGAACGACGACCCTGGCCTCGAGATCCGGATGCTCGCTACGATCAGACACGGTCCGTTCCGCATCCTGGAAGCCCAACATATGCTCGCGGGCACAGCTCGGGCCCTCCCTTCCCTCGAGCACTTCCAATCCTTCCTCGGGCCCAAAGGACCGACGAAGCTCCCCACAATCAAGGCGTTCACTGATGTGGAAGCCTCCCAGGCCTGGGGGCGCCTGCAAGTGCACCTCGAGCATAAAGGTGAGCCTCACTGCTCTGCGCCCTGGAGCGACATCCCGGCACATCTGAAGGCGGTCATCCGCCACCCGCTGATGCTGCGGTTGTCCCATCGGGCATTCGCCGGTCGTCACGAACTACCTGCCAGCACATCGGAAGCAGAGCTCTGGCAGGACTGGCTCAACGAGACCCGGCGAACACGACCGAAGCTCTGGCCCTGGGTGCGCGTGCTCGCTTCGAAGATGCTCGAATCTGCCTCGATGTCGCTCAACGCCGAGGCCGTCAACGAGATCCGCGGCCGGTGGGGCGCTGAAGTGCGCCAGCAATTCGACGGCGGTCCCTGGCTTCTTGCATTGCTCGATCCACTGGAACGACTGGAGTCGTCGGGGCTGATCCGTGCAGAGAACGACGGCTACTCGGTGGTCCACCAACGCCTGGCCGAGATCCTCTTGGCAGCAGAGATCCACGCCAGGGCCCCCGGCCTCGATCCCAAGGTGATCACCCCCATCGTGGAGGGCGCTGAGGGCTTCGACGAACTCCAGGGAGCCCTTTCGCACCTGGTCTCGAGCAGTTGGGATCGCGGGGAGCTGGAATCGCTCGCGAAGCAGGCTTGGGACACGCACCCGGAGTCGTGGAGCGGAATCCTAGCTGAGGCGCTGGTCCGGAGCACCCGCATCGCTGATTTCCACACCTGGATGAGGCAACTCGCGAGCTTCGTGGACGGCCTCCCACCCACCGCCCGCGGCTGGGTCGGAAAGAAGATCCTATTTCTCGTTGAACCGGCGCTCCAGGACGGAACCCTCGCCCTTGAAGACCGTGCCGTGATGGTGGACCACGGCTGCGCGTGGGTGCGGCAGGCCTGCAACCTGACTGGGAGGCAGCCCTCGATGCTCCGTTCGCTAGTGTGGGCACTCATCCACCAAGGCGACAAGAAGCGGCACATGAAGCAGGCGACCGTCGCGCTGGAGGTCCTCGAGGAAGCCCTAAGGATCGCCACAGAGCAGCACCAGGAG
>CALDOK010000013.1 GCA_937912125.1 uncultured Pseudomonadota bacterium | reverse complement strand
ATCCCTTGGATTTCCCGGGCGTCGGTGGCACGCACGATGTTGGGATGGTCGAGCTCCTGCAGGATCTGGGCCTCCTGGGACAGGCGGCGCAGGTAGGAGCCGTGGTCGCGGGTGGCCCACAGGACCTTGACGGCGAGGTCGCAGGACTCCTCGTCGGTCTCGGGCTCGACCTCGACGGCCAGGTAGGTGACGCCAGCCCCCCCGGTGGCCAGGCGTCGGCGCACCCTGTAGTGCCGATCGATGATCTCGCCTGCCTCGAAGATCACGCCCCAGCCGTCGGTGGGACGATTGCAGCGGCAGGGCAGGTTGGGGCAGACCTCGGGATCGGCCTGGAAGGTCGTCAAGCAGCGCCCGCAATAGCGGGTACGGGGCCTCTCTTCACCCATGGCTGTCTCTCAGCTCGGGTTGCGCTGGTGGAGCTCGGCGTCAGGCCGCGGCTCGACCTCCCAAGGCTATGCTCCCTCTGCCTGAATCGCCACCGGGCCAGACGACGACGGCCCGGAGGATCCGGGGGGTTCCTCCAGGCCGGTGGAGCGTGGACGGGCGCTGCTAGCCGTTGACCCGCTCGAACTCCTTCATGAAGTCAACCAGGGCCTGGACGCTGGCCACGGGGCAGGCGTTGTAGGTGCTGGCGCGCAGGCCGCCCACCGAGCGGTGGCCCTTGAGGCCCAGCATGCCGGCGGCGGTGGCCTCGGCGATGAACTTGGGCTCCAGATCGTTGTCGGCGATGCGCCAGGTGATGTTCATCAGGGAGCGGGACTCGACCGTGGCGTGGGGCTTCCAGAACGGGCTGGCGTCCATGGCATCGTACAGCAGCGCGGCCTTGGCCTTGTTGTGGGCATGCATGGCCTCGAGGCCGCCCATGCTCTCGATCCACTCGAGCACCTTCTCGATCACGAAGACGCCCAGGGTGTTGGGGGTGTTGAAGATCGTGCCCACGTGGGTGCGGTAGTTCAGGTAGGTGGGGATGTCGACCTTGGTGCGCTCGAGGATGCCCTTGTCGACGATGACGATCACCACGCCGCTGGGGCCCATGTTCTTCTGGGCGCCGGCGTAGATCACGGCGTGGCGGGCCACGTCGCGGGGGCAGCAGAGCATGTCGGAGGACATGTCGGCCACCAGAGGCACGTCGCCGCTGACGGGCTCGGCGTGGAACTGGGTGCCGGCGATGGTGTTGTTGGTGGTGTAGTGCAGGTAGGCGGCGTCGGGGCGCACCTGGTATTCATCGGGGGTGGGGACCCGGTTGTAGCCGATGTCGGCGCCGGACCAGAGCACGGAGGTGTCACCGATCCGCTGGGCCTCCTTGATGGCCTTCTTGGACCAGGTGCCGGTGTCGATGTAGTCGGCCTTGGCGCCCTGGGGCAGCAGGTTCAGGGGCACATTGAGGAACTGCAGGGA
The DNA here is from genome assembly GCA_937912125.1 of uncultured Pseudomonadota bacterium. Classification (GTDB taxonomy): domain Bacteria; phylum Myxococcota_A; class UBA796; order UBA796; family JAFGLY01; genus CALDOK01. The sequence goes on along the minus strand of CALDOK010000013.1, from coordinate 22,472 downwards.
CGCGCCGCCCTGCAGGAACATGATCTCGTGGGTGTCAGGGATGCCAAAGAGCTCGGCCATCAGGGCCTGGGCGTGGGTCCAGGTGGCGTCGAACTGCTTGGAGCGGTGTGAAGACTCCATCAGGCCGGTGCCCATGCCCTTGAAGCTCAGCAGCTCGGCCTGAACCGCCTGGACCACCTCGAGGGGCAGCACTGCGGGGCCGGCGAAGAAGTTGTGCTTGCGCTCGATAGTCATGATCACTCCTGTTGTGTGGCTCTTGGCCGACTAGGGGTTCACGCAGTTGAGGACCTCACCAGAGGCCATGAAGTGCTCGACGACACGCCAGGCCTCTTCCGAGACGGCGTTCTGGGCTTGTTCAGTGGAGGCGCCGACGTGGTGGGTGCCATACACGCCAGGCAGCTCGACGATGTCATCGCCGAAGTCCTTGTCGCTGGCGGCGGGCTCGTCCCAGAAGACGTCCAGGCCCGCGCGGATGCCCTTCTCCTGGATGCCGGCGGCCAAGGCATCCTTGACGATGATGCCGGCCCGGGAGGTGTTGATGAGGAAGGCGCCGGGCTTCATGGCGCCGATGAACTCGGCCCCGACCAGGTCCTTGGTGGGGGGTACCAGGGCCAGGTGGATGGAGACGGCGTCCGCGACACGGGCCACCTCGAGGAGGTCCTCGGTCTTGGTGACGCCCAGCTCGGCGGCCTTCTCGGCGGAGAGGAAGGGGTCCCACGCGACGACGTCCATGAACATCGCCTGGGCGATGCGGGCGGTGAGCTGGCCGATGTTGCCCATGCCCAGGACGCCCAGGGTCTTGCCCCGGAGGCCGGCGGCCTTGGAGTAGGACTTCTTGGCCCAGGTGCCCGCGCGGAGATCGGCGACTTCGTCGGCGATCTGGCGGTCCATGTTGATGAGGTGGCCGATGGCCAGCTCGGCCACGGCCGAGGCATTCATGCCAGGGCAGTTGGCGACCTTGACACCCAGCTCCTTGGCGTAGACGTAGTCGATGGTGTTGAAGCCGGCGCCGGCCCGGATGATGAGCTTGAGGGCCTCGGCGGTGTCGAGCTGGGCCTTCTGGACCTTGGTGGAGCGGACCACGATGGCAACTGGCTGGTGCGCTTGGATGGCGGCGGTGAGCGCGTCGGCCTCGAGGTTGGGCTCCCACATCACGTCGCAGCCAGCGGCGCGGAGCTTGTCGACGAACCAGTCGGGGCACTTGTCAGCGATGAGGACGTTCATGGCGGTCTCCGCATGGGGGGGGATGTACCGGCGGAGCGTTGGGCTGGGCCCGTCGCTGCCATCGGATGGGCTCCGAACCTAATTCGCCGCTCCTCCAGCAGCCCCCGACACAGGTGAGAAGGACGGCGATCCCGATCATGTTCTCCCCCGGCTCCACCCAGGTGTTCTGCCAGGTGCGGCCATGCCTGGACGCGGTCACGCGGCTAAGGGGTCGCCATGGAACCCGTCGTGCTCCTCTCCTCCGCCTCCCGTCTGTCCCGCGATGAACATCCTGTGCTCAGCGTGGGCAACTTCGACGGCGTGCATGCGGGCCACCGCGTGCTGCTCGAGCGCTTGGTCGCCCGCGCCCGAGAGCTGGGGCGGCCCGCCATGGTCTACACCTTCGAGCCCACGCCCCAGGCCGTGTTCGGTCGGGGGCCCCACCGCATCCTCCCCATCGAGGACAAGGTGACTCTGCTGGGCAAGCTGGGGGTGGATCAGGTCTGCCTCGAGCGCTTCTCCCCTGCGCTGGCTGCCCGCTCGCCCGAGTGGTTCGTGCAGGAGGTGCTGGGGCGTCGCCTGCGGCCCGCGGCCATGGTGGTCGGCCACGACTTCCGCTTCGGTGCCGATCGGGGGGGCGATCACCGCACGGTCTCCGAGCTGATGCCCCAGCTGCCCATCGAGGTGGTCCTGCCGCTCTCGCGGGACGGCCGCATCGTCTCCTCCACCCGCATCCGCGCCTGCCTCCGCGATGGTCGTGTGGGCGACGCCGCCGAGATGCTCGGTCGGCCCTACGCCATCCGCGGCACCGTGGTGCGCGGCGACCGCCGGGGCCGCCAGCTGGGCTTCCCCACCGCCAACCTGCTCCCCGACGCCGAGCTCATCCCGGCCTCGGGGGTCTACGCCGTGCGCGGTCGGGTGGATGGCAATGGCCTGCTCCCGGGAGTGGCCAACCTCGGAGCGCGCCCCACGGTCGATGGTGAGAGCTTCGGCATCGAGGTCCACCTCATGGTCTCGCCGGGCCACTTCGGGCCCGATGAGCTGTACGGCCGGGAGCTGGAGATGCACTTCGTTCGCAGGATACGCTCCGAAGTCCGCTTCCCTGATCTGGCGGCGCTCACCGCTCAGATCGCCCAGGATGTGGCCAAGGCCCGCGCAATCCTGGGGTAGCCACCCGCTTCCTGGTAGAATCCACCGACCATGATCCCCGCCCTCTCGCTCCTGCTTCTCGTGATCACCACCGTCGCGGTCTTCATCGCCGTTGCCGGGATGGTGCCGGACGACTCTCGGAAGCGCATGGAGGAGCAGCTGGGGCTGCAGGGCGTGTCCTCCGGGCACATCAGCCCCATCATCGAGCTGCTGCGCCCGCTCTTCCGCCTCTTCGTGCCGCTCGTGCGCGGCATCAAGGCCCAGCGTTACCGCGACTGGGTGGAGCGGCAGTTCGTCACGGCGGGCCTGACCGGCGCCATGAGCGGCGACGAGTTCATCGCCTACAAGATCGTCATGGCGGGCATCTTCTGGTGCATGTTCATCGGGCTGCTGTGCAAGGTGATCACGGGCTGGCAGGAGCCCCTGGTGGTGGACGGCCTGGTCCTGCTGATCGGCTCGTCCTTCCCCGAGATCTGGATCCGGGGCGAGGTCACGCGCCGCCAAGACGAGATCCGCCGCTCCCTCCCCTACGTCATGGACCTCCTCACCCTCAGCGTCGAGGCGGGCCTGGACTTCGTGGCCGGGCTGCACAAGGTGGTCGAGAAGGCCACCCCTGGGCCGCTGATCGAGGAGCTCGCCTTCTTCCTGCGGGAGATCCAGATCGGCGCTTCGCGCCAGCAGGCGCTCCGCAACCTGGCCTATCGCTGCAACATGGCTGAGCTCTCGTCCTTCTCGGCGCTGCTGATCCAGGCCGACATCCTGGGCGCCAGCATCGGCCCAGTGCTCCGGGCCCAGTCCGATCTGATCCGCACCCAGCGCTACCAGCGCGCCGAGCGCATGGGCGCCCACGCATCGCAGAAGATCCTCTTCCCGCTGATCCTCTGCATCATGCCTGCGGTCTTCGTGGTCATCTTCGGCCCCATCGTGCTCAACTTCATCTACGGGTCGGGTGTCGTCGGTGGATGAGCACTTCCGCGTGCTGAATGACACGCGCGGTACGGTCCTGGCCGAGCGCGCGGCTCGAGCCCGCGACGCCTGGGGGCGCTTCCGCGGCCTGATGCTCACCGCCGAGCTCCCGCCCGGGCATGGCCTGGTGCTCGAGCCCTGCGCCTCCATCCACATGTTCTTCATGCGCTACTCCATCGACGTGGTCTTCCTGGGCCGAGACTCCACCGTCGTAGGCCTGGCGGCCGCCATCAAGCCCTGGCGCATGACCCGCTTCTTTCGTGGCGCGCGCACCGCCGTCGAGCTCCCGTCCGGGACCATCGAGCACAGCGGCACCGCGCTGGGCGACACCCTGTCCTTCTCGCAGGTGGGACGAGCATGAAACTCGAGGTACTGCGTGGGCCCCATCAGGGCCAGAGCTTCACCCTTCAGCCGGGTGAGAACACGGCGGGTCGCAGCGCCGACAACCACATCCACCTGCCCAGCTCCCATGTGAGCGGTCGGCACTGCGCCTTTGTCTGGCAGGGTGGACAGCTCGTGGTCAGTGACCGGGGGTCCACCAACGGCGTCTATGTCGAGGGCCACAAGGTGCGAGAGGCCGTGCTCTCCCCGGGCCAGCGCGTGCAGATCGGTGACTGGTTGCTGCTGGTGCAGGAGCCCGCGGCGGCGGCGCCCAGCCCGGCGCCTCCCCCTCCCAGCATGGACCGCTCGGTCACCCGCCCGTCTACCAGCGCGGGCCCTCCGCCTGCCCAGCCCGCGCCTCCGCCTCCTGCTGCTGCTACGGCTCCTCCCCGCGCCGCCGCGCCGCCGCCCCCCGCCCAGGCTCCGCCCGCGTCCGGTGGCTTTGGCTCGCCTCCCTCCACCTCTGGTGGCTTCGGGTCGGTGCCTTCGGCTCCCAGCCACGATCCATCTCCTGTCGCGCCGTCCGCCGCCCCTGCCCCCGAGCCCTCCCCCTTCGGCCAGCCGTCCGGTGGCGGCTTCGGGGCCAGCGCCGGCGAACAGGGCTTCGGGGTGGTGGCCAGCCCAGCCCCCGAGGGGCCCTCCACGGTCACGCGAGACATCCCCTCGAGCGGTCCGCCCCTGACCGGCGCGGGCCAGGCCCTCGAGCCCAAGGCCCAGCCCGCCGCGAGCTTCGGGGCCGACGCCGGCAGCTTCGGCTTTGGGGGCGGCGGTGGCGGCGGTGAGCTCGACTTTGGCGACCCTCCGTCCTACGGCGGGATCTCTCCGGCAGCCGATCAAAGCGTCGCCACCCCGGTCCCCGAAGACCTGGCCGGCAAGGCCAAGTACCTCTGGCGCCGAGTGCGCAAGCTGCCCTGGAGCATCCAGCTCGCCGCCATCATGTTCACGGCCTGCATCTGCTTCCTGCTGGCGCCCGGTGGGGGCGTGCTGTCCCAGGTGCTCCACACCCGGTCGGTGGCCGAGGAGCAGGTGCTGGAGCGGGGCAAGGCCCTGGCGCTCGCGCTGGCGTCCCGCAACGTCACGGCCATCGCCGAGCAGAACAACCTCAAGCTCGATGCCAACTTCTTGCTGGGTGAGCCCGGCGTGAAGGTCAGCATGATCACCAACGAGCAGGGCATCGTGCGGTCGCCGCCGGAGAAGGTCCGGCAGTCCATCGGTGGCAAGGACTACTTCGCCGAGGCCAACGTGCGCGGCCGCCCCACCGTGTGGCGCAAGGGGGGTGGGCAGTGGCATGTGCTGGCGCCCATCCGCGTGGCCCATGTGGACGGCGCCCCTGCGGGCATCAACGGCTGGGCCTACCTCCTCTTCGACGTGGACTCGGCCGTGTCCGAGTCCACGCCGGTGTTCGGCCGCCTCATCGCGGCCCTGGTGGTGCTGTTCGGCATCCTGCTGGCCACCGGCCTGTCCATCTGGCGCCTCTCCACCGCCCCCATCACCGCGGTCCGCGAGGAGCTCGAGCTGGCCATGCGCGGCCACGTGGGCCAGGTGAACGTGCCCAGCGAGTGGAAGCACCTGCGCGACCTCACCCACTCCATCAACCGGCTGCTCATCCGGTGGAAGCGCGGCGACCGCGGTGGGGGGTCGGCGGGCGTGGATCCCGCGGTGCTCGTGTCCATGGTGACCGACATGCCCGTGCCGGTCTTTGTGGTCGGCCCCGATCTGGCCGTGCGCGGCCTCAGCCAGGCGGCCTGCTCCTGGCTGGCCAGCCCGCAAGAGGCCCTGGTAGGTCGCAACATCGGCGAGCTGTTGCCCGACCCGGCCTTCATCGAGACCCTGGCGGCTGCCTGCGCCAGCGTGGCGGGCGGTGAACAACCCGCCTGCGTCCAGGTCACCCAGATCGGTGGAAATCGTGTCTCGATTCGCGCTGTGAACACCGGAGCGGTGGGCGTCGTGGCCATCGTCGCGGTAGGATAGCCCCGATGTCGAACCTACCCCTCCTGGTCGGTATCTCTGGCAAGCTCCAGGGCAACCGCTACAGCATCCCGCCCCAAGGGCTTCGGGTCGGCCGCCAGGCCGGCAACGAGGTGCTGCTTGACGACACGGGTGTGTCGCGGCAACACGCCAGGTTGATCTTCCACAACGGCGCGTTGTGGGTGCAGGACATGGGCTCCCGCAATGGCGTGTTCGTGAACGAGGTTCGCGTGCAGGCCCATCGGCAGCTCTCCGTGGGCGACAAGATCCGCATCGGCAACACGGTCCTCGAGGTGTGCCTGGACCAGCCCGGCGACGACAGGTCCGTCTCTGTGGCGGCCCCCACCGGCGCTTCGGCCAAGCCGCCCCGCAGCGGGGTGCGAGTGTTGCCGCTGATCATCGTGGCCGTCGTGGTGATCGCGCTGGTGGCGCTGGTGGCCGTGGCGGGTAGCCGCACGGTCAGGATGGCCGATCCTGTGGAAGACGACGAGGTCTCTTCCCTGCTGCTTTCCACTATGGGAGGTCAGGACGGATCCGAGGGCGACGCCGCCGGCCCGGACGTGGTGCCACCCATCGAGGTCCCCGCAGACGCGTCGCTGCACTCGCTCCTCGCGGGGAGCGACGAGCAACCTGCCACCCCCAGCTACGGCACCACCAGCGACATCCAGGACGAGTGGCCCGAGCCGCCTCCCGGCATGAGCTCCAGAGAGCTGGTCGAGAAGGCCCACGGCCTGTACACCGCGGGCCGGCTTCACGATGCTCTGGTGGCCTACCATCAAGGGCAGATGTTGGACGCCAGCTGCGATATCTGCGCGCGGCGCATCGATCGCCTGAGCACGGAGATCACCGAAGCGATCTCCGTGAACTTCGATGCTGGGCTGCGCTACTACGACGACATGCAGTTCCAGCAGGCGGTCAGCTCCTGGGAGATGGTGTTGCTTCTGGCTCCCGATCCCCAGAGCCGCTCCCACCAGCAGGCCAAGGAATACCTCGAGAAGGCCCAGGCCCAGCGGGCGCGTCAGTACTAGACCGCCGCTGTGGGCTGCCGCACCTTCGCTTCGCGCTCCGTCGTGCTAAGGTTTCTGTGAACGTTCGCCCCCCTCGCGCGTTTACCCAGTGCCCGTGGACGCGTTCGTTCGTGCCGCGGTTCGTTTCGGGTCCCACTTCAGGAGGTCGGGTGCCATGAGCGCGCAACGCATCGAGCTCACCATCCGCAGGCAGGGCCATCCAGACATGGCCGTGCCGCTGCCCAGCGGCAGCATTCACATCGGTCGAGCCGAAGACAACGGCCTTGTGCTGCCCGACATCGCGGTGTCCAGGCGGCATGCCCGGCTCACCGTCAGCGCTACCGGCGTCACCATCGAGGACGTGGGCAGCGGCAACGGCACCTACTTCGACGGCAAGCCTCTCCGTAAGCGCGAGCTCCTGAATGGCGACGAAGTCCTGATCGATCCCTTCGTGCTCGTCTTCTCCATCCCCGTCAGCGCCGAGCCTGAGGCCACCGACTCCGCCGACGCGGCCGCCCGGGTGGGCCCGCCGCGGGTCGTGGGCGTGGCCAAGCTCGTGCTGGTACACGGCACCGGGCTGCGTCCCGAGTACACCCTGCGCGAGGGGGGGCTGAGCATGGGGCGCGCCGAGCAGCGCGACATCGTGCTGCCCGATCCGGCCGCCAGTCGCTCCCACGCCGAGATCGTCAAGCAGGGCGATGGCTGGCTGCTCAAGGACTTTGGCAGCGTCAACGGCACCTTCGTCAACTCCAAGCGCGTGCGCGATCACCTGCTCGTCGACGGAGATCGTGTTCGAATCGGGGCCACTGAGCTTCGCTACGAGGCGCCCAAGCTCGCCTCCAAGGCCCCCGAGGCTGCGCCCCCGCCCGTGAGCCCCAGCCCGGGCACCAAGCCCTTCGAGAACCTGATCTTCGGGGTCGAGGGCGGCGCTGGCGCCCTGCCGCCGGGCTTCGGCTCGGACAAGACCTTCGTCCCCAAGGGCCTGCAAAAAGAGCAGATCGAGGCTCAGACCGTCGCGGGCAAGTACCCAACCCCGCCCGCACCCAGCGCCGCTCCCCCGTCGCTGCCCGAGCCTCCACGGGTCGCAGCACCTCAACCCAAGCCTTCGCGGCCAGCTGACGACGCCCACTTCGCCACCGCCAGCATCCCCCCGCCTCCCCCGGCAGCCCAGGCGCCCCCGCGGCCTCCCGCCCCCCCGCCTACGGCGCGGGTGGCGGTGCCTCCTCCACAGCCTTCCTCCCCACCGGTGGCGGCCGCGCCTCCTCCGCAGTCCTTCGTCCCACCGGCGGCGGCGCCTCCTCCGCAGTCCTTCGTCCCACCGGCGGCGGCGCCTCCTCCGCAGCCCTTCGCCCCACCGGCGGCGGCGCCTCCTCCACAGCCCTTCGCCCCGCCAGCGCCAGCCGCGGCTCCGCCGCAGTTTGCGACCCCTGTGGCGGCTCCGCCCGTCGGCGCTGCGCCCCATCCCTTCGCGGCTCCCGCGCCCCTGGCTCCTCCGCCTGGCGTCGCGCCCACCCCGATGGGCGCCCCCGGAGCCGTGCCTGCAGGGCCTCAGCCCGGCTTTGCCCCCTTGGCTCCGCCCCCGGGTGCTGCTGCCGCACCGGCCAGTCCGGGCTTCGGCTCCGTCGAGATGGACATGGGTGGCGGCAAGCGCAAGAAGGGGCGCAAGATGAAGCTGTCCGGCGGCAGCGCCAGCGGCGGCGGTGCCCGGCCCCAGGGCACCTTCGTGCAGCGCAACATCGGCAAGATCACCGCTGGCTTCGCGGTCCTCGCGCTGCTGCTGTTCTCCATCGGCTACGTCAAGAACAACATGAGCGACACGCCCTCGGTCAAGCGCGTTGCTTCCGCCAGCACAGGCAGCGCCGAGGCCACCGTCGCCAGTCCCGAGAGCGCCGCCAACCAGTCCGCCATCGACTCCCTGATCGGCCAGGGAAACGCCCTGTTCGCCGAGAAGAAGTACCTCGAGGCGGTCGAGAAGTACGCGGCGGTCCAGAAGCTCAGCCCCAACAACGCCACCGCCACCAAGATGGGCTACCACGCCTGCGAGTTCATGGTCGTGCAGGCGATGTACGCCACGCTCTCCAAGCGCACCAGCACCATGGCCGAGCAGCAGGAGGCCTACGACGCCGCCATGGGCAAGGCCAACGACGCCATCTCCAACCGTGGCAACCTGGGCGAGGCCATCACAGCGGTCCAGGACGTCCAGGAGTACTTCCCCGACGACCAGCCCCTGCAGGACATCCTCTCCAAGCTCGAGTCCCGTCGCCGCGGCGCGGTGGTCCGTAGCCGCCAGCGCAAGGCGGACGAGCACGTAGCCTCCATCGGCGACCTCTTCGCTGCGGCCCAGGGCGCCCGCAACTTCGGAGACTCCATGGCCGCGATCCAGGGCTACGAGCGCGTGCTGGCCGCCGACCCCGACAAGCAGACCGAGCTGTACTGGAAGGCCGAGGAAGAGATCCGCCAGATCAAGGCCGAGCTCTCAGCGCGGGGTCGTGAGGCCTACCGCTCCGGCCTGTCGGCCATGAAGTCCGGCGACTACCTCACCGCACGGGCCCAGTTCCGTGAGACCTTGCGCCTCGACCCCTTCAACCAGGTGGCCCAGCGCCGCCAGGACGAGGTCCAGGCCAAGCTCGACCAGCTCGCGCAGAAGTTCTGGTCCGAGGCCGAGATCTACGAGAAGACCAATCAGCTCGAGATGGCGATTGGCCGCTATCGCAAGGTCATGGAGTACTGCGCCTCGGCCAGCTCTCCCTTGAGCCAGAAGGCGAAGAAGCGCATCGATGCCCTCATGCAGTAGCCGCGGCGCCGTGGCGGCGTTGCTCCTCGCGGGTTGTCTCCACCGGGGGCCCACCACCACCCTCGAGCAGGCGGCGGTGCAGCTTCAGCCCATCCCGCCGGTGGCCCAGAGCGTCCTGGACGCGGGCGCTTCCAGCCTGGACGTGTCCCTGCGGCTGCGATCCCTTCAGTTGCTGTGCACCCACGCGTCCAGCCCGCAGCTCGAGCTCTACGCGCAGCGGGGGCTGTACGATCCCAGCCCCTATGTGCGCCGGGGCGTGGTCGAGGCGCTGGCCCTCCGCCTGCCGGACCTCACCGCTCAGGGGCTCCTGCTCGGCTTGCTCGAGCGCTCGGATGTCGACGCCTACACTCGCGGGCGGGCGGGCTTCCTGCTGGCGCGCGCTGGCGTCGAGGGGGTCCGCGAGCCCTTGTCCGCGGCCTGGCGCGAAGCCGCCAACACCTGGGACCGCGCGCCCCTGGCCCTGGCGGCCCTGATGGCGGGCGACGACCAGGCGGAGGCCGCGCTGGCCGAGGCTCTGCGGGACGGCGCCATGCCCCTCGAGACCGAGTTCTTCGTGGCCGTCGGTCAGACCGGACGGCGCGATCTGGCGCCGGCCCTCATCGAGGCTCGGGATCTGCTCGAAGAAGAGCTCCTGCTCCCGGTGGGCGTGGCCTTGCTGGAGCTCGGTCTGGCCGAGGGCGAGGCCGTCTTCCGGTCCACCTTCGCCGATGGTGACGTCCTCTTCCAGCTCGAGGCCGTCGACTACCTGGCCTTGCTCGAGGGGCCGCGGGCCCAGGCCCTGCTGCGAAAGGCGAGGGGCAGCGGGCCCCCCATCGTGCGGACCTACGTTGATCTCGTGATGGTCGGCCGGGGCGATCTGCCCCTGGCCCGTGCGGTGGAAGCGCTGGACACCCGCGACCGGGAGCAGCAGTGCCTGGCGCTGGACGCCATGGCCGCTCACATGGGCTGTGCTTCGTCGGACGAGGTTCCCCGCAGGCAGGCCCGGGCTGCCCGCGAGGCCGCCCTGGCGGCCATGCAGGACCCCGAGCCTGCAGTGCGCAGCTGCGCCGCCCGCGCCCTGGGCGGCCTGGCCACCCCCGCCGACCGGGCCGACATCTCGGCGCTCATCGCCGAGCTGTCCGACGAGGCGCCTGCTGAGGCCCAGCGTGTGGAGCTGGCGGCGGCCTTGCTGGCCATCCAGCAGCGCGGCCAGTAGGGCGGTCGAACTCCGACAGCGCTCGTGGCTCTCATGGGTGACCGGGCGCCGCAGGCGCTGGGAACGTCAGACCTTCCGGTTCAGGAACATCACCACCAGGGAGCCCAACCAGAAGGCGGCCGAGGAGGAGTAGAGCACCCAGGACACCCAGGGCACGCCCAGCAGGGCGGGGCCGTTCATGTCCAGGGCCATGGAGCCGCCCAGCAGCGAGGCCACCGACATGGAGACGATCAGCAGCTGGGTGTTGCGGCGGTGCTCCGACGCGCGCTCCTCGCGGGGGCGCAGGTTGGTGACCCGCAGCTCGAGCCGCTGGTTCTGGATGTCGTCCAGCAGCTGGGTGAGGGCGGCGGGCACCTTGCGCTGCAGGGTGCGCAGGGTGATCACCGTGTAGAAGAGCTCTTCGCGCAGTCTTCCTGGCTGGAAGCGCTCGCGCACCAGGCGGTTGATGTAGGGCGCCGCCGCCTTGATGGGGTCCACCTCGGCGATCAGCGCCTTGGCCAGGCCTTCGGTGGTGATCAGGGCCTTGAAGAACATGGTGTAGTTGGGCGGCGCCTGCAGCTTGTAGCGCACCGCGCCGTCGGCCAGGTCCTTGAGGAAGGCGCCGATCTGCACCTCGTGCATGGAGCGTCCGACCCAGTTTCGCTCCATGACCTCGACCACGTCGCGCTCGAAGGCGTCGAAGTCCACCCGCTGCGTCTTCACGCCGATGTCGTAGTACACCCGCGCGATGCTGCGGAAGTCGCCCCGTTCGAGGGCGAACACGATGGCCACCAGGTTGTCCTTCATCTCGGGGGTGAGCCGGCCCACCATGCCGAAGTCGATGATGCCCAGGTTGCCGTTGGGCTCGACGAAGACGTTGCCCGGGTGGAGGTCGCCGTGGAAGAAGCCGTGCTCGAAGAGCATGCGGTAGGCGGCGCTGAGGTAGTTGCGGCCCACCACCTCCATGTCGATACCGGCCTCGCGCGCGTCGCGAATCCGGACCCCGTCGATGCGGTCCATGACCATCACGTTGTGGTCGCCGTAGCCTCGGTGGACCCGCGGGATGGTGACCTCGGGCACGTTGGCGAAGTTGGTCTTGAACAGCTCGGCGTGGGCGGCCTCGAGCTCGAAGTCGGTCTCCTCGGCGATGGAGCGCTCGAACTCCCGCAGCATCCCCAGTGGATCGAAGTAGCTGGCCTCGGGGAACTCGCTGAGGATCTGGCGCGCCAGCAGGTTGAGGACGCTCAGATCCGCCTTGATGGTCTCGTTGATGCCCGGGCGCAGCACCTTGACGACCACCGGGGTGCCGTCCTCGAGGGTGGCGCGGTGCACCATGGCCACCGAGCCCGTGGCGATGGGCACGTCCTCGAAGTCCAGCAGCCTGGAGCGCCAGTCCGGCCCCATGCTGGTCTCTAGCTGTTGGTGCACCTTGGCAACGGGGACCGGCCTCACGTCGTCCTGGAGAGCCTGCAGAGCGGTGATGTAGCCGGGGGGGAGCAGGTCCACGCGGGTGGACCAGAGCTGTCCGAACTTCACGAAGGTGGGGCCCAGCTCCTGGATGGCGGAGACCACGCGCTCGGGGGTGGTCTCTGGGGAGGAGAAGGGCACCCGCACGCCTGGGATGCGCAGCCCGGAGACCACGAAGCCCAGGCCGTGGCGGGCCAGCACGCTGGCCACCTCCCGCAGGCGTCCCAGGTCGCGCACGGTGTGCTGCAGGCGCTTGGTGCTTCGGTAGACGGGTCGGACGATGCGCATGGGTCTTCGGCGCGCTCCGCGTGGGTTCGGGCTTCGGGACAGGGGGCGGCGGGCTCCGCCGGACTACAGGCTACAGCAAGCCAGTGGGTGGGGGCTATCGCTCGGCGAGCAGCTCGCGCCAACGCGTGGACCAGCCAGGCAGGGTGGCGGGCTCCAGTCGGGCGTCGGCGGGCCGGGCTGCGGCAAGCAGGCCCTGGGGGTTGAGGACCTCGGTCACGGCGGCTTGGCAGCCCAGGGCAGCGGCGACCGTGCGCGCGGCCTCGGCGAAGCTGGTGGTCTCGCAGCCCACCGCATGGGTGACGCCAGCGGGCAGGGTGAGGAGCAGCTTCGCCAGGTCGCCGGCCCAGGTGGGCTGGATGTTCATGCCGCCGAAGGCGCGCACGGGGCCTTGGCGGAGCTGCGCGGGCAGGGTGGAGAGAAAGTTTCGGCCTCCGACGCCATAGACCCAGCCTGTGCGCACCACGCGGCCGCCGGCCGCGAGCACCCCACGCTCGGCCGCGAGCTTCTGGCGACCATAGGCCTGTAGCGGTGCGGCCGGGGAATCCACGGCATGGGGACCTGCACCGGAGAAGACGAAGTTGCTGCTGACATACCAGAGGGGGACCTCGCGAGCCCAGGCAGCGGGGGCCGCGGCGTTGACCGCCCACGCCCCAGGATCGGTCTCGCAGGCGTCCACCGAGGCCTGAGCGGCGCAGTAGATCACCGCGCGGGGCCGGTACTCGGCCAGGACGCGCGCCCTGTCGGCGTCGGAGCACACATCGCAGGCGGACCGCTCCAGGCCTGGCGTGCCAAGAGCCGCCAGGTGGCGCCCGACCAGGCCGCCGGCGCCCAGGACGAGGATGGTGGTGGAACGATCGGCCATTCGAGCACAGCTATCCGCTCGGGAGGGGGGAGGGGAACGGCTCGGCCCTGCTGCGCTCGCCGGACACGGGAGCATCGCGCGGTTTCTTGATACGGGGTGTGCCTTCCAGGAGAATCGTCATGCAGCGTGAGCCGCGTCTTCCTCGTTGGGCCCAGGAGCTCAAGGACCGCTACCTCTCTGGCGAAGCCAGCATGTTCATGCTGCACGGCAACGTGCGGGATCTGCTGCCCTGGGAAGAGGGCGAGCAGGTCCGCTACCTCGGCATGCGCAGCTTCCTCGAGCGCTTCCTGGGGCGCTCCAAGGAGATCGTGATCTACTACAACTGCTCCGAGGGCTTCGAGTTCCCGGATCGCGCCCATCGCGGCCGCTTCCTCCGGGCGGTCAACGCCCGCCGGGTGGTCGAGGGTGAGTCCGAGCTGGTGGTTCTGTCCCGTGACCCCTCGGATGCGCTCCCGGTCATCGAGGATCTGGTCACGGATCCTGCCCAGCGGGCGGGCGTGATCATCGACTACGTCGAGACGATTGTGCCCATGGGCGATCTGGCCTTCATGTCCGACTCCGACAAGGCCAACCTGGTGGCGCTGCAGCGCTGGGCCACGGATCCGGGGCTGCTCAACTCGGACAACCTGGTCATCCTGGTCAGCGAGAATCCCTCGGACGTGCACCGCCGGGTGGTGTCCAACGCCCAGCTGGCCGCCGTCGAGGTGCCTCTGCCCGACGACGCTGAGCGCCTCGAGTTCATCCGCTCGGTCTCGAGGCGGGGCATCGAGATCGAGATGCCCGTGCAGCGACTGGCCGAGATCACCGCCGGCCTGAACGCCATCCAGATCCGCGGCCTGTTCCGCCAGGCTCAGCAGAGCGGCCAGCCCATCACATACCGCTCCGTCAGCGCCCGCAAGAAGAGCATCATCGAGCAGGAGTGCCATGGGCTGGTGGAGTTCGTCGATCCCGGCCACAACTTCTCCCACGTGGGCGGCCTCGAGCGCATCAAGGTCGATCTGATGCAGATGGCCACCGCCATCAAGAAGGGCCACCGCAACCGGGTCCCCATGGGCGTCATCTTCGTGGGCCCCATGGGCACAGGCAAGACCTTCGTGGCCGAGGCCTTCGCCGCCGAGTCCGGGCTCACCTGCCTGAAGTTCAAGAACTTCCGCGAGAAGTGGGTGGGTTCCACCGAGGGCAACCTCGAGAAGATCCTCCATGTGGTGCAGGCCCTGGGCTACGTCTTGCTCATCATCGACGAGGCCGATCGCTCTCTGTCGGGGGGCGGCGACGGCGACGGGGGCACCTCCAGCCGGGTCGTGGCGCGGCTCAAGGAGTTCATGTCCGACACCCAGCACCGCGGCCGGGTGGTCACCCTGATGATGACCAACCGCCCCGACAAGATCGACACCGACCTCAAGCGCCCGGGCCGCTTCGACGTGAAGATTCCGTTCTTCTTCCCGGAAGAGGACGAAGAGCGTCTGGCCATCCTGCAGGCCATCACCCGCAAGAACAAGCTCGCCCTGGTCGACGGCATCGAGTGGCAGCCCATGGTCGATGGCACCAAGGGCTACTCCGGCGCCGAGCTCGAGTCCGTCCTGCTGGCGGCGGCCCGGCTCGCCAGCATCGAGGACCGTGAGGCGCTCACCCAGGTCGATCTCGAGCAGGCTCTGGTGGACGTCATTCCCAGCCGTGACACCCGCATGCTGGACTTCATGGAGATGCTCGCGGTCTTCGAAGCCTCGGCTCGCCGAATGCTCCCCGCGCGGCATGCCGACCTCAGCACCGACGAGGTCCACAACCGCCTGGACAGGCTTCGCATGGCCCTCGGGAGTCGCGCCGGCTAGACCGGCTGGGCGCCCGCTTGGTCATCCGAGGGCAAACAGATCGGTCGGTGCTTGACAGGGGGGAGCCCATCCCCTAAGTACCGGCGGCCGCTCCCGGGCTGATCATCCCGAAGGGCAACGTCTTGCAGCCACGCCGCCACTTCGAGTTTGCGGCACAGGCGCTGGAGTAATCTCATGTACGCCATTTTCGATAATCACGGCAAGCAGGTGCGTGTTTGCGCCGGCGAAACCATTGAAGTCGACCGCATCGACGCCGAAGTCGGCGCCGAGATCACCTTCGACCGCGTGCTCCTGGTTGGCGCTGACGACCTCAAGGTCGGCACCCCCACCGTGGCGGGTGCCTGTGTGAAGGCCAAGGTCGTCTCTCACGAACGGGGCCCGAAGGTCATCGCCTTCAAGTTCCGTCGTCGGCAGCGCTCTGTCACTCGGCGCGGTTTCCGCGCCTCCCTCACCAAGCTCGAGATCCTCGAGATCGTCGCGTAGCGGAGGTCGTCATGGCTCATAAGAAAGGTCAGGGTAGCTCCCGCAACGGCCGCGATTCCAACCCGCAGTACCGGGGTGTCAAGCGTCACGACGGCAACATCGTCACCGCTGGCAACATCCTGGTGCGGCAGCTCGGCACCAAGTTCCACCCTGGTCAGAACGTAGGCGTAGGCCGCGACTGGACGCTCTTCGCGTTGGTCGATGGCATCGTGCGCTTCGAGACCTTCCGGGGCGGAAAGCGGCGGATCTCGGTTTACCCCGAGGCCTAGTCGCAGCCGGCGCCGCATCGTACGGCCCCCGGGCTAGCGCAGCCCAAGAGTTCGCAGCATGCCCTTCATCGACGAGGTGGAGATCCGCGTCGTAAGCGGGCGTGGTGGTGACGGCTTCGTGTCGTTCCGGCGCGAGAAGTACGTCCCCTACGGCGGCCCCGATGGTGGAGACGGCGGCCGTGGGGGCTCCGTGATCCTGGTGGCCGACGAGGGCATGAACACCCTCTCCCGCTTCCGGGGGCGGCGCATGTACAAGGCCGAGGATGGGCAGAAGGGCGGTGTGTCCCAGTGCACCGGCCGCGGTGGCAAGGACACGGTGATCCCGGTGCCCACGGGCACGCTGGTTCGAGATCTCGACAGCGGATCACTGCTAGCCGACCTGGCCGCGCACGGAGCCACCCTGGTGGCTGCCCGTGGGGGCCACGGTGGTCGTGGGAACATCCGCTTCGCCACGCCCGCAAATCGTGCCCCCCGCCGTGCCGATGACGGTCGTCCTGGCGAGGATCGCCGGCTCCACCTCGAGCTGCGGCTGCTCGCCGACGTGGGCGTCGTGGGCTTTCCCAATGCGGGTAAGTCCACCTTCGTCTCGCGGGTCTCCGCCGCCCGACCTCGCATCGCCGACTACCCGTTCACCACCCTGGTCCCAAGCCTGGGCGTGGTGGAGCGGGGCTACGAAGACTCCTTCGTGGTCGCCGACGTGCCCGGCCTCATCCAAGGGGCGGCCGACGGCGCGGGCCTGGGACACCAGTTCCTGCGGCACGTGCAGCGCACCCGGGTCTTGCTTCACCTGGTGCGCGCCTGGTCCGACGACGGCCTCTCCGCCGCAGAGCGTTACCGCGCCATCCGGGCCGAGCTCGCGGCGTTCGATCCCGCGCTGGCCGAGCGCCCAGAGGTCCTCGCCGTCTCCCAGGTCGATGTGATCTCTCCCGAGCAGCTCCAGGAGCTGCTCACCGAGCTGTCCGCCGAGCCGGGGGTCGGGCAGATCCTCAGCTTCTCGGCGGTCACGGGGCATGGTCTCCCGGCCGTGCTCGACGCCATCTGGGCGCAGCTGAGCGAGGACGCGTGAGTCGCCTCTCGGTTGCCGCCACGCTGGCCGCGGGGCTGTGTGTCTGCCCTGGCTGCGAGCCGGAGCCCGCAGTGGAGCAGGAGCTGGTGGAAGCCTCCCGCGAGGTCAGCTTCGGTGACATCGCCAACCTCGGAGCCCATCGCCTCGAGGCCTCCATCAGCCGCGCTGTCATCGTGGATGGCCGGCGCAACGAGGCCGGCCAAGACCAAGTGCAGCTGGTCTGGCGCGACTGGGACAACTTCCAGCTGGCCCGGCGTCGCAGCGGTGAGATCATCTCTCAGGTGCTGGTCGAGGGCGGCTCCGCCAGGGTGCGTCAGGCCGACGGGCGCCTGGTCCCCGCCACCGACATCGAACCCCACCGCGTCGAGCTGCGCATGGCTTGGGACGTCTGGAGCCTGGGCCTGTCGGTCTTCGAGGGCCTGATGGTCCTCGAGCACATCGCCGACGGACAGTTGGACGGGCGCTCTGCGAGCCAGTACAGCGTGGGGCTCGCGCCAGAGGGCGAGCGGGTGCGCGGCCGCGTCGTGGCCGACAGCCTGCAGGGCTCCGTCTGGATCGACGAAGTCACCGCGGTGCGCCTCATGGCCGAGGTGGTCGGCCAGTGGCACCGCGTCGGCCGGGAAGGGCTCGTCAACGAGGTGAAGGTCATCCTTGTCCGCACCGACTTCGGCCTGTCGGGGTCCCACCATGGGTGGGGCACCTAGTCAGCATCAGCAACCCTGTCCGGGGGCAACAATCACTGCCTTGCGGACCTCTCGAGAGCACAGTACCGTGAGCGAGGAATCCATGGAGGACCAAGCCATCACCGCTGAGGACATCACCAAGCGGGCAGCCCTGTCCGCCCTTGGCCGAAAGGCCGAGGAGCTCATCATCTTGGACGTACGTGAGCTAGTCTCCTACGCCCGGTATTTCATCATCTGCCACGGCAGCAGCTCCCGCCAGGTCGCGGCCATCGCGGACGCAGTCCGCGTCGATGTCCGGGACGAGCTCGAGGAGCTCCCCCTGGGCATCGAGGGCATGCAGTCCGGGCGCTGGGTCCTCGTGGACTACGGCGATGTGGTGGTCCACGTCTTCGACCAGCACCAGCGCAGCTTCTACGACCTCGAGGGTCTGTGGGTGGACGCGCCGCGCCTTCCGCTGCCCGAAGAGCCGGTCCCTGCGCGCCCCGCTGCCGCATCCCCCATGTAGCGCGCCCTCCCACCGCCCATGAAGCTACTGATCCTGGAAGTGACCCGGGGTCGTACGCCCTGGGCTGACAGTGCGGCGCAGGACTACCTCGGCCGCATCGCACGCTTCGCCCGGGTCGAAGAGCGCCAGATCAAGCCTGCGGCTCGAGGGTTGCCCCCGGAGCGTGCCCGGCTGGACGAGGGCCGTCGTCTGTCCGCGGCCACCAAGCCTGGCGATCGGCTGGTGGTGCTGGACGAGCGAGGCGTGGGCCTGGACACCATGGCCTTTCGGGATCTGCTCGCGGAGGGAGACCAGGGCCTCTATCAGCGCCTGGTCTTCATGCTAGGGGGGCCCTTCGGACACCACGAAGACACCCGGGGCAGCGCTCACAAGGTGGTCGCGCTGTCGCCCTTGGTGCTCAACCATCAGGTCGCGCGGGTGCTGCTGTTGGAGCAGATCTACCGTGGCTTCACGCTCATACGGGGCATCCCGTACCACCACTGAGGCGCCCATGGGGCTGGCTCGCGATCTCCTGGACGTCCTGCTGCCCACGCCCTGCGAGGCCTGCGGCGCGCTGGCCGGTGACGGCGCCCTGGTGCGCCTCTGCTCCGCCTGCGAGGCCCAGCTTCCGCGTCATGCCTGGCCACTGGCCGGCAGCATCCCCGGCATCAGCAGCGCCTGGTGTCTGGCGCCCTACCAAGGCGTGGCTGGTGATCTGGTGAGGCGTGGCAAGTATGGCCTGAAGGAGGATCTGCTCGCCGAGCTCGCCAGGCTCGCTGCCCGCAGCGCGGCGCCGCAGCTGCCCGAGGTGGATGTGGTCGCCGGGGTCCCCAGCCCCCTCGGCCGCCGCATGGTGCGTGGCTTCTCCCTGCCAGACATGTTCGCCGTCGAGCTGGCCGCTCAGTTGGGCAGGCCCCAGCGGCGCCTGCTTGCCCGTCGAGGGGGGCATCGGCAAGCTCGCGTCGGCCGCGACGAACGCTGGGCCAACGTGCGGGGAGCCGTGCGCCTCCGAGAGGCGCCCCCCCAGGACGCGGTGGTGTTGCTGGTGGACGACGTGGTGACCACCGGGGCCACGGCCGCGGCTTGTGCGGAGGTGCTGCTGCTCGGCGGCGCCCGGGCCGTTCACCTGTTCGCCTTCGCTTCGGCCCTGAGCTGAGCATCTATCGAGGGTAGCCAGGCCTCGACCATGCCCGGCGAAACTGCGACCTCGATGTCATGATCGCGCCCGCGCCCCGCGCGGCGAGACCGCTGCGGACAAAGAATGACATGAAGCTCGTGCTCCTCCGACCGAACCATGTGTAGGTCAAGAACAGGAGATTCGCCGAGTGCACGGCATCTGGCAGTCCAACCGTCTGCTGGAGAATTGGAACTTTCGAGGTCTTTACGTCTTCTTGGCACGCGATGTGCTTGGATGGAGGTCAGGAGTCTTGTGACGCGTCCCCCCGGACCGTGAAGTGAAGGAGGTCAGCATGAACCGCACAGAAACAGTCACTCTGGGCGACCTCATCTCTCTGTTCTACGAGGAGTACCTGGCTCTGTACGGCGACGAAGAGCTCGCCGCGGTGGCTGCGGCCGCCACGGTCAACGAGCTGCTCGCCGACCGCGCTGAGCGCCCCGAGGACGCCGAAGAGGCAGCCTAGCTCTACCGCCCCGCGCGGGCCGAGGGCGGCAAGCTCTCGGCGACGTCGCTGTGCTGAGTCGTACGCCCGCTCGCTTCGAGCGGGCGCGTTGTCTTCAGGGCCACGCGAGGCGAGCTTCGCACTTCCCCAGCTCTGGCATCCTGAGTAGAATGAGCTTGCCCCTCGCCGGTCCTCCGTGTGTCCCCCCCCGCTCGCACTCCCGGTTCTCCTCCCCGCCTCTCGCTCCTCTCCGGCACCATGAACGTCAGCTCCCTGACCAGCGCCGACATGGCGCGGCTCGAGCAGGTCATCACCATCGAGATGGCCTGGACGCTCCACCAGGCGCGCATCAAGGTCGTTGATGCGCTGCTCGAGGAGGTGCGCGAGCATGTGCTGCTCGGCTTCCCAGAGGAGCTGGGCCCGGGTGAGGTCGGCCCCTGGACCCGCCGCTTGGTGGCGGACTACCTCGAGCGGGTGCTCGAGCACTCCTATCGGGGTCCGCAGGCCGAACAGGCTGGCCTCCCCGCGGTGGATGAGACCTGGCGGCAAGCCATCGAGCAAGCCTGCGATCCCATGGCCCTCGCGGTGCTCAGGCTGCGCTTTGGTGACGGGCTTCCCCCCGTCGACGTGGCGCGGCAGTGTGGCCTGGACCTCTCGTCGCTCCAGGCGGTGATCGAGGGCCTCCGCGAGCTGATGCGCGCGGAGGCGCGCGCTCGCCTGGGCGTCGTCATGGGCGGTGTGGCTTGGACCGACGCGCTCCTGGCGCGGGTGGTCACCTCGGTGGGCGCCAGCTGCCCCGACGCGGCCGTGCTGGTTGGCATCGTCCAGGGCCGTGAGCCCGTGTCGCGCCCCGAGCAGCGCGCCCACGCCCACGCCGCATCCTGTCCCCACTGCGCCCGGGGTGTACGCCTGCTGCGGGCGGGCATCCTGCAGCCCCCCCACCTCGACCGCGCGGGCAAGGGTGAGCGGCCCACCGACACCGTGCAGCTGCTGGCGCTGCATCTCCACCCTCGCGCCCGGCAGCACCTGCGCGGCCTGGCAGGCTCCCTCGGCCGGGGTGTGCTGCGCGTGGGAGAGGACTCCCTGCTCGTGGATCTGGGCAGGTCCCCTGGCTGGAAAGACGTGCTCGCTCAGCGTGCCCGCATGGGGTTGCCCTCACGGGATCAGGTCCGGGGGGCGGTCTACCGGGGCCCCGGTCGCTGGACCTCGCGGGTGGTGCTCGGGCCCGCGCCGGTGAACGCTCTCGAGCTGTCTCGTGCTCGGCCCTGGGGTGAGGTGGACGAGATCCCTGCGCTGCCCGATCCCTTGCCGCCTCCACCAAGCGTGGCCCGCTGGTGGACCCTGGCCGCGGGCATCGGCGCGCTGGCGGTGTTGGTGGGGAGCTGGGCGCTGCTCGTGCGCGATGAACGCGCCACCTTTCCCCTCGACGCGCACATCAGCCACGGCGGCGGCGCCATCTTGGCGCGCTTCGACGTGGACGACCTGGCCTTCGTCAACGCCTACACCTTCGGGCCCCAGGGGGTGGAACCGGTCCTGGAGAGCGCCACGGCCGCCGATAAGGTGGCCCTCGCCACGGGCGATGGGGACTTCGAGCTGGTCACCCTCGCGCCGGGTGTGGTGATCGTCTCGTCCCCAGGTCCCATCGCGGATCTCGAGCAGGTCTGGCGCAGCCGGGACCTGCTCTCCCAGAGCGCGGCAGGTATCCGGGAGCGCATCCTGGCCATCCAGCCCGATGGCGACGTGGCGGTCTTCTGGGACGGAGATTAGGCAAGCGGGCCGTGGAGCCGAAGGGTCCATACCCTCTCGCGCTTCGGCAATGCCATCCAGGAGCCAACCATGCGCGTCACGCCGCTGGACATCATCCAGAAGGACTTCGAGAAGGTCCGGCGAGGGTTCGAGCCCGACGCGGTGCGCGAGTTCCTCGAGGAAGTCCGTGAGAGCCTCGAGGAGGTCCTCAAGGAGAACCAGCAGCTGAAAGACCTGCTGATGACCAGGCAGGACGAGATCGCCACCCTGCGCGAGAGCGAGCTTGGCATCAAGGACACGCTGCTGCTCGCCCGCCAGCTGGCGGCCGACGTCCGCCGTGCAGCCCACAAGGAGGCCGACGTGATCGTCGGCGAGGCCCGCATCGAGGCCGAGCAGATCCTGGCCACGGCCCACGACGAACATGGGCGCACCATGTAGCAGATCATGAGGCTCCGCGGGCTCCGCCAGCACTACTTCTCCAATATGCGTGCGCTGCTGGACAGCCAGGGCAAGATCCTCACCGAGATCGAAGCCCACTCCCAAGCCTTCGCGCTGCCCATGCAGGCCGACGGGATCGGCATTGACGATCCTGGCACTTCTTCCTGACGTTTCCGCTCGGATAAACCCCACACACGAGGTCCCCCATGTCCGCAGTCGCTCACTTCTTCGACGAGATCCTCCCCCAGAAGCTGGCTGACAACGAAGAGCTCGCCGAGACCATCGGCGCCGCCATCCAGTTCGACATCGAGGGCGCCGGCACCTGGACCCTCGATTGCCGTGAAGGCGGCAAGGTCGTGCAGGGCCCCGTGGACGAGCCCGGCTGCGTCGTGGCCACCAAGGCCGAGTACTGGGAGCAGATCCTCGAGAACCCCATGATGGCTACCCAGCTGTTCATGGACGGGGAGCTCACGGCCACCGACCTGGGCCTCGCCATGCAGCTGCAGAACATTCTTGGGTAGGTGGCGGGGCGTTCGTGCTGACGGAGGCGGGGCCTCCGCAGCACAACGCCCTGGTCGCGGCGGGTAGTGGCGGCT
>CALDOK010000012.1 GCA_937912125.1 uncultured Pseudomonadota bacterium | reverse complement strand
AAAGCGGTACGCGAGCTGGGTTCAGAACGTCGTGAGACAGTTCGGTCCCTATCTGCCGTGGGCGTTGGAAAGTTGAGAGGAGCTGTCCTTAGTACGAGAGGACCGGGATGGACGTACCTATGGTGTATCGGTTGTCGCGCCAGCGGCATTGCCGGGTAGCTACGTACGGAAGGGATAACCGCTGAAAGCATCTAAGCGGGAAGCCCCCCTCGAGATGAGCTTTCCCTGAAGGACCCTCGAAGACTACGAGGTTGATAGGCCGGAGGTATAAGTACAGCAATGTGCTGAGCTGACCGGTACTAATGGTCCGTTCGGCTTGTTCCCTGCGTCAGGTCTCATCCTGAAGCGTCTACCACATTCCTATGCGCTGCCTTTTTGGCCGGTGGCGAAAGCCAGATGGACCCACCCGTTCCCATTCCGAACACGGTAGTTAAGCATCTGTACGCCGATGGTACTGCCGGGGTCACCCGGTGGGAGAGTAGGTAACTGCCGGCCAAAGTATCCAAAGCCGCCGTTGAGGTCCCTCGGGAACTCCGGCGGCTTTCGTACGTTCTGGGTTCGGGCTCGACCCGAGCCGACTGACCAGCCTCGCGACCGCTCAGGCCGCGCGGCTGGCCAGCTGGTCGGCCAGGCGCTCTCCGATGCGAAGCGCCAGCGCCATGATGGTCACCTGGGGATTCACGCCGATGGCCGTGGGGAAGAGGCTGGCGTCCGACACGTAGCAGCCTGGCAGGTCCCAGAGCTGGCCGTTGAGGTCCACCACAGATTCCCTGGGCTTTGTGCCCATTCGCGCGGTGCCCATCAGGTGGACCGTGAACAGGTCCAGATCATCAGGATGTCGCACCACCTGGTCGAGGTTCGCCAGATCGTCCACACTGGTGGCGAAGTGGCGTCGAGCGAAGGGAAGCACCACGCGCTCCGCACCCATCTCGAAGTGCATGCGCGCCATGCGCTCTACGCCAGAGATGAATCGATGAATATCGTAGGGGGTGATCTGGTAGCGGGGTATGGCCATGTCCAGTGGGCCGCGTAGCACTCTGCCCGTAGTGGAGTCCTCCACCAACACACCGCCCAGCACCATCTGGTTGTAGCGATGCATCATCTCCCAGAGGGGCTGGGCGTGCACCGGCTGCAGCGCGGCGATCGCTGATGGTGGGATCATGTTCTCTGCAAAGAGCACGCCTTCGTCGCGGAAGGCCCTGACCTGGCCCCACTGCGAGACACCCTGCCACCCCTTCACATCGAAGGGATAGATCGCCAGGACTTTCGCGTTGGGATGGCACAGGAAGTTCCGCCCGAGCTGGCCACTGGGGCGGCCCAGGCCGTGTTGCAGCAAGAGGTGAGGGGTCTGCACCGCACCGCATGCGATGACGGTGGCCTTGGACCGGACGGTGACCAGCTTGTCGCGCTGCCGGGTGCGTGGGTTGATTGCCCGGCCCTGCACGCCGACACAGCGGCCGCCTTCCAGTATGAGCCGTTCCACCCTGAGCTCGGTGGCGCAGCGGGCGCCGGCGCAGCGGGCGCGTGGAATGTAGGTGACCAACGTGGAGGACTTGGCTCCGGTCGGGCACCCCATGACGCAGTTGTTGCATCCGACACAGAGGTACTGGCCTCGGGTGTTCTTCTCGTGGAGCCAACCCATCTTTCGCGCACCAGCCTCCATGATGCGGTTGTCATCGCCCAGGGAGACCTCGAGCTGCGCTGCCATGGCCGTGTCGTGCTGAACGCGCGAGAAGTAGGGCTCCAGCCCGGCAGGGCCCAACTCCGGTGCTCCGGTGAGCTGCTGCCATTCCTGGAGGATCCGCTCTGGGGTGCGCCAAGACATGCCCCCGTTGACCACGGTGCTTCCACCCACACAGCGACCCTCGACATAGGGGATCAGCGGCCGGCCCTGGATGGTCGTGGTGCCGCCGTCCCGCATCAGGCGGCCGATGCTCTCGGTGCCATAGGGGTTGAAGCTGGTGGTGGGGTGGTAGCCGCCCTCTTCGACAAAGAGCACGTCAAGGCCGGCCTCTGCGAGCACGGCACCAAGGGGCGCGCCGCCGGCGCCGGTTCCGACGATGACGACGTCTGCGTCAAGCTGTTGGTCCAGCTGGTAGTCATTGTGGGCGAGGATCATCGCAGCACCTCTGCATAGGGGCCGATGAGGTCTTCGGCCTGGGCGGGTTGACCCTCCAGGAGCCTTCGTCGCAGGTCGGCTCGATCCTGCAGGAAGGGCATGGGGTGGTAGTTCATGGCCTCGTGCACCTCTGGCTGGTCGTAGTAGTTCGACAGCACTGCCGCTCTGACGGCCATGATCATGAGCCTCACGGGCTTGAGCCGGCTGGCGGAGAGGGCCTGGAGAAGCTGGGCAGCGGGCTCCCGCTCCCAGCGGTGGAGGGGCTGGAGTCCCCTGAGTCGCCACACCGGCGCCCAATCCAGCAGAAGGAGCATGGGGCCGAAGCCGACGCCCATCACGGGCGGCATGTAGCGAAGGAAGACCCGCACGCCGAGCTCGATTCGTTGAGCGAGATCCTCGGACCACGGTGCTGGGGGGCGCGGGCAGAGCCCACGGATGATCCCTTGCAGCGCTCTGCGCGTCGCGGGCCCCATGGGCTGCGGATCCGCCAACTGCCACCCGTCCCCTGGCTCGCGTCCTGCGACCACCAGCGGCGGCGGCTCCACCACTGGCGGTGGTGGCGGGATGGCGAGGGACGAGGTGGGGTCGTGGGCAGTGGGAGGCATGGTCACTCCGTGGGCGGCTTGGGCGCGGATATTGGCGACGGTCTGAACGCTGGGGCAGGGCTGTGTTCGCTGAGCATCGAGGTGCTGCCGATGCGCCCGAGGAGCAGTAGATCCACACGTTGGAAGTAGGCGTGTGTCAGGCGTCGGCAGGTGGCGGCGTCGTCGCGCTGAAGGGCGCCGAGGAAGTCCTCGAGGTAGCGAGGCAGCCCGGGCTCGAGCACGCACATGCTCGGGAAGCGCGAGATCAGGCCCTGGTGCAGCTCGAGGAAGGGGTTGGCCAACCAGCGCATGGGCAGCGACCGGGCTGCGTCGATGAGCGCCTCGAGCCAGGTCTGGGTCAGCAGAGCGACGGCCATTGCGTCTCGCGCATCGAAGTGAGTGACGAGCTGCTCGGCCAGCTCCACCAGGCGCGCTTGGTGTTCTGGGCCCCGCCGGCGGACCGCGAGGTCCACTGCGTAGCCGACCACCTCGTTGCGGGCGGCCAGCAGATCGAGCATCACCGCGGTGCGCTCCGTGGGATCGAGGCAGCTCTCGAGGAACGGGGCCAGGATGTCGATGGTGGCTGTCTGGCGGAAGTCGCAGACGGTGACCCCCTGGCCGTGGCGCACGGTGACCAGGCGGGCCTGCTCCAGCTTGCGGATGGCTTCACGGACGGTGTTTCGGTTGGCGGCGTAGCCTTCGGCGAGCAGGCGCTCGGCGGGCAAGCGCTGGCCCGCGGCGAGGCTGCCGCGGATGATCTCCCGCCTGAGGTCTTGGAAGATGACCTCGGCCAGGCGTGCGGTGGAGTTCTTGCTGGGCATTGGGATTGGTTCAACCAGTCAAAGTGGTTGAACCAATTTCTCTCCATCTGCGCTGAACGTCAAGCCGAAAGGCGAGCGTGGGCTGGTTGGCTGCGCCATTTGGTGATAGAACAGATGTTCAAATGTGCTTTCAGTACCTCGAAGTCACCTTCTGCAGAGGGGAACACCATGGTCGAGCTCTCTGGCAGCCAGCAGGCGCTCCTGGACTTTCTGCGCAGCTACATCGAGGAACAGGGCTACCCGCCCTCCTACCGCGAGATGGCCGCCGCGCTGGGCTTCCGGTCCACCAACGGGGTGGCCTACCAGCTGCGTTGCCTCGAGGAAAAAGGGCTCCTCGAGCGCGTGAGCCGTGGCGCGCCGGCGCGGGCCATTCGGCTCACTTCCAAGGCGCTGCCCGATCAGGCGGGCGAGGTCGTCTGTGTCCCGGTGCTCGGCCAGGTGGCCGCGGGTCTTCCGGCCATGGCCGACTCCATGCCCGACGAGACCATCCGCCTCGATAGCGCCCTGTGTCCCTCCACTCAGGTGTTCGCACTCCGGGTTCGTGGCGACTCCATGGTGGATGCGGGCATCTTCGAAGACGATCTGGTCTTCGTGCAACGCCGCGATTCCGCGCGGGATGGTGACGTGGTCGTCGCCGTGGTCGACGGCGAGGCCACGGTCAAGACCTTCCGACGGCGTGGCGACATGGTCGTGCTCGAGCCTGCCAATGCGCGCCTCGAGCCCATCGTGCTCGCGCGGTCGTCCCAGCTGGAGCTGGCTGGGGTGGTGGTGGGCCTCTATCGTCAGCTAGGCTGATTCCATGGGGTCCGAGTCCGAGCCCGCTCCGATCTCCAAGCCTGCGGCCCGTCGCCCGGCACTGTGGGCCGATGTGGCCCTCACCCTGGCCTTGGTCACCTTGGCTGCGCTGGTGCTCAATGCGGGGTTGTTCTGGCTCATCATGCGCCAGGTGCAGCAGGACGGCAGGGTCGCCATGGCCGAGCAGCTGACCTCCTACGTAGCCATGGCGCTCGAGTCCGAAGCCCGCGCAAGCCCGGACGCACCACGCTACCGTCAGGTGCTCGGGCGCTTCGAGGTGGAGGACCTCGACGTGGTGGAGCTCTATCTGGTGGATCAGGGGCTTCAGCCCCTCGCGTCCATCCGGGGCAAGCCACCTCGCACCCTGGACGTTGGCTTTCGCACTGCGTTCTTCAGCCGAAAACCTCATGTGGGCATCGAGGACAGGCTCAGCGCGCGCCCGCTCGCGGTGGTCACCTGGCCGGTCTCGCCGGTCGGGCCGCCCGTGGCCGCTCTCAGGGTGGTGATGCCCCTCAGCGGTGGCTCGCTGCTCGAGTCACGCCCCTTGTTCCTGCTGGTGTACCTGCTCTCCACGGGCCTGGTCATCACCCTCGCCGGCTATGTATTGCTGCGGCGCCGCCTGGTCGTGCCCATCCAGCAGCTGCGCTTGGGGACGGCCCAGATCGCGGCCGGCGACTTCGAGCACAGGGTCGATGTGGACGCCTCCGCCGAGCTGGTCGCTCTCACCGAGTCCCTCAACTACCTCGCGGCGTCCCTGCAGAGCTATCGGCAGCGCACCAACGAGCAGGTCGAGCACCTCGAAGAGGCCAACCGTGCCTTGGCCCAGGCCCAGGAGGATCTCATCCGCACGGCGCGCCTGGCCAGCGTGGGCCAGCTCGCCGCGGGCATCGCCCACGAGGTGGGCAACCCTCTGGCCGCCGTGGTGGGCTACGTCGATCTGCTTCAGGCCGAGTGGGCCTCGGGGGGCGAGGGCTCCGCGGACCTCGCCGAGGACCTCTTGGAGCGCACGGGGCGCGAGCTCGAGCGCATCGACCTGATCCTAAGGGACCTGATCGACTACGCGCGTCCCTCCCAGGAAGGTCAGGGCGAGGCCACGGTAGAGCACACGCTGCGAGAGACCCTGTCCACCCTGGGCTATCAGCCTGGCTTCCGGGACCTCGAGGTCGAGAGCCTCCTCGAGCCAGATCTGCCCATGGTCGCGATCCAGCCTGGCAAGCTGCACCAGGTGCTGGTGAACCTGCTGCTGAATGCCTCAGACGCCATGCAGGGCACTGGGCGCCTGGAGATCCAGGCGCAGCGCGAGGGTGACCTGGTGGTGTTGCGCGTACACGACGACGGCCCTGGTCTGTCCGACCAGGTGATGGAGCACCTCTTCGAGCCCTTCTTCACCACCAAGCCGCCGGGTAGCGGTGTCGGCCTTGGGCTTGCAACCAGCCAGTCCATCGTCCAGAGCATCGGGGGCAAGCTCCGCGCCGCCAACCACCCCAGTGGCGGTGCGGTGTTCGAGCTCAGCCTGCCCTGCGCTCGTTGGGCGTCGTCAGCGGCCTCGCCTCGGGGCCGCAGCGATCGAGCTGCATCCCAGGGCTCGCCTCCCGACGATGGTGAGGGTACACTCGAGACGTGATCGAGAGTCAGGCCGCCATCTGCCGCATCGAGCTACCCACCCACAACGAGGTGCAGGTGGTTCGGCGCCGATTCCAGGGAACCGAGGGTCCTACGGTTGCCCTGGTCGCCGGCATCCGGGGTGACACGCCCGAGGGTGTGCGCGTGCTCTACGAGGTCACCCGGCTACTCAGGCAGCTCCCGAGCATCGCTGGTTGTGTGGACATCTACCCCTGCGCCAATCCCCTGGCTTCCTACGCCGAGGTGCAGCGCTGGCCGTTCTTCGACGTCGATCTCAACCGCCGCTTCCCAGGCCGCGAGCACGGTCATCCTCCGGACCGGGTGGCCTTCGAGCTGGTGCGGCATGTGCACGAGGCCGATGTGGTGATCGAGGTGAGGGGCGCCTACAGGGCGTTCAGGGAGCTCTGCCAGGCCCACGTGCGCCAAGGGGGCGAGGTCGCGGCGGCGCTGGCCGGCCAAGCCAACGTCGAAGTGGTCTGGGTGCGCACCCCAGGCTCCATGGCACCTACCACCTTCGCGGCCCAGTTCGACAACGTCCTGGTGCTCGAGGGCGGCGCGGGAAATCGGCTCAGCGAGGGCGTGTCCGAGGAGTTGACGGTTGGGGTCATGAACGTGCTGGCGTCCCTGGGGGTCGTGAGTGAGCAGGCCGTGCCTGTCCACTGGGCCGCTATCCAGCGTCCGCGGGTTGTGACCGACGAGGAGGTCCTACGCGTCCGCACCGAGCTCGGGGGCGTGTTCATGCCGTCGGTCGAGGCTGGCGCTATCGTCGCTCGCTCTGATCAGCTGGGCACCGTGGTCGATCCTGTCCACGCGCGGGTGCTGCAGCGGGTCGAAGCTCCGGTGGCGGGCATGGTGCTCGCCATTCGCGAGCAGCCCTCCGTTCACCCCGGCAGCCTCGTGGCGCGTGTCGTGGCTGACAGCTGAGGTCAACGTGGTCGAAGACATCTACACCATCGAGGTTCCCTTCCGGGGCACCTATCGACTGCAGCGGCTGCGCTTTGGTCGCGGCAGTCCCCGTCTGGTGGTCGTGGGTGGCCTGCATGGCAACGAGCTGAACTCCGTGTACGCGCTGAACCTGCTGGCCAGTGCGCTGCGGGCCCAGGCGCCCTCCGGCACGGTGGACTTGATCCCCATGGCCAACGCCTTCGGCATCGAAGAGGGCAGGAAGCTGGGTCCCTTCGACGATCAGGACCTCAACCACACCTTCCCTGGCGACCCCGATGGCACGGCCATGCAGCGGGTGGCCCATGCCCTGTTCCAGGCGAGCTGCGGAGATGTCTGCGTCGACCTGCACTCTGGCTCCATCCTGGTCGATGAGATGCCCCAGGTGCGCCTGAGTGCCAAAGGCGACGAGCTCGATCTCGCCCGCGCCATGGGGCTGCCCCTGGTGTGGCGCCGTCAACCCCGCACGGGCGAGACAGCCCAGCTGGTGGACTGCTGGCGCGCGGCGGGCTGCCAGGCGTTCCGGGTCACAGGGGGGCGCGGAGCCACCCTGGACAAGGCCGTCGGGGCCACCATCGCCTTGGGCCTGCGCCGCCTGATGGGCTCCATGGGCATGACACGGCCTCCCGCGCCGTGCCCGGTGCTCGCGGAGGTCACCGACGAGCAGGTGGTGGTGCTGCGCTGCGGCACCGGCGGATTCTTCGTGCCGGAGGTCAGCGTGGGGGACCACGTCACCTCGGGCCACTTGTTGGGCCGGGTGGTCGCTCCCGTGGGCGGAGCCACCCTCGAAGAGGTGCGTGCGCCCTCTACCGGCATCGTCGTCACCAGCCGGCTGTACCCCATGGTGCACGCCCAGGAGCTGTTGTTGCGCCTGGTGGTCTTGTAGCCCTTCGAGGATCACCCCATGCCGCGCTCCCTGGGCCGACGGACTCGTCGGCGGGATAGGGGTGCTGATCCTTCCTCCGGAGCGTCCCATGGCACGGCAGATCCGCATCGATGCGTTGGCTACCCAGTGTGAGGTGGCGCCGCGTGAGGTGCTGCGCGTGCTCATCGAGCTGGGCCAGTTTCGATATACTCGCTTCAACCAACAGGTCGGCGAGGATCTGGCGCAGCAGGTGCGCACCCGTCTGGGGCCGTCGCCGGCGCGGGAGGCGAGTCCCGGCGGCGGCATGAACGAGGAAGATCTCTTCGCCAAGGCCATGAGCGCGGCAGGGGTGCAACCCCTGGACGTCCGTTCGGCCGCCTCGGCTCCCAGCCGCAAGCGCAAGGAGAGCAAGGGTCGTGGCAAGGCGGCGCATGCGCCAGCCAAGGTGGCCTCGGTTCCGGCCCCGGCTCCTGGACCGGCCCCGGCTCCTGGACCGGCCCCGGAGCCTGAGGCCATGGTGGCCGAGCCCACCATCGTCGCTCCCGTCGCAATCGAGCAGAACGGGGTCGAGGCTCCGCCCCCCGTCGCCCCCGTCCAAGACGGTCCGCTGGCCCAGGCCGTGGCCCGCGGCCTGGAGCTCGAGGCGCGGGTCCGCGCCCTCGAGGGCCGCGTCGCGGCCCTCAGCACAGAACATCGCCAGGCCCATGCGCTGGTGGAACAGCTGCGGGTGGAGCGCGATGAGCTGCAGGCTCTCGGCACGCGCCTTGCGGCTGCTGGCGATCCCCAAGACTCTGGTTCCAGTCTGCTCACGCTGCTTCAGCAGCGCGGGCTCCGGGGGCTGGACGAGGCCGGCTTTGCCCTGCGCGCCCTGCTCGAGGCCCACCTGCTGGACAGCTCGCTGCCCATGATTCGGGCCCTGGATGGCGAGCGCCTGCTTCGTGTGATCTCAGAGCGCCTGAGCCTGTGCTGTCAGCGCGAGTCCTGCGGGATCCCGCAGGGCGTCGAGACGGTCCGCGTACCGCCCGAGCGCTGCGAGCTCTGCGGGGGCGCCGATCTGCCGAGGGTCCACCGCCTGTTCTCCGACGCTTGTCTGCTCAGCGGCATCACCCGCGTGCTGATGTATGGGGGGCGCCGTTGGCACCATGCCTGGATCGAGGCCGGCATGGATCGCCGTGTCCAGCTGCGCTGCCGCGGTGGGTCGCTGCCTGCCCTGCGGGGTAGCCTCGACGATGATCTGGCCTGGGCCCAGCTGGTGGTGGTCTGGGATGATGTGGGCTTGCACGCAGACGTGGTCGCCGCGGTCCAGGAGCGTCGATCCAAGGCGCTGGCCCGCGCGAGCGCGGGGAGCATGGGGCAGTTGATGCTGGCGGTTGGCGAGCACATCGAGAAGCTGGACCCTTCCGAGCTGCCGTGAACGCCGCTTCGCTCCGCTCCCACCGAGACGCCACGGGTCCTGCCCGGCGGGCTGGCGCGTGGGCGTGGATGCTCCCCCTGCTGGGAGTGGCCTGCGCTTCGGATCTGCTGCCTGGAGAGCTGGTGGTGCCCGGAGAGCTTGCCGCGGTCAGCTTTCGTGGCGCCGACGGGGCCGCCCTCGGCGCATCGGTCGCGCTCGACGACGGAGCGCTGCTGGCGGGGGCGCCAGGGCTCGGCCAAGCCTGGCAGCTGGGCCCCTCCTCGGTCAGCCAGGGGTGGGGTGATCTGGGACGCTGGGTGTGGTGGACTGCGGGCGAACCTTTCGCTGCGCAGGCTTCCGTCGGCGTCTTCGCGGTGGGAGGCCTGGCCGCCGAGCAGCGCTGGGAGACACCCGGAGCGGTGGTCTTCGCTGCGGGTGAGATGGCGGATGGTCCCCGTGTCGCGGCGGCCACGAACAGCGCCGTTCAGCTCTGGGATTCCCACGGCGCCCTGCAGGCCCGGCTCCAGCTGCCCGGGGTCCAGCAGCTGGCCGTGGGCTTCGAGAGGCTGCTCCTGCTGGCGTGCGACGGGGAACTCTGCGAGGTCTCAGCCTGGGACCCCGGCGATGGCCGCGTCGAGTATCTCGCACAGGCCGGACCAGGAGGCGCGCTGGTGGAGGTCGACGGCGTGGCCTGGTGGGGGGACCCCCAGCTGGACCAGCCGACCGCCACCGGGGTGGTCTGCTCCGAGGAAGGGCGCTGCATCGAGGGTCTCGAGGGCGACCACCTGGGCCGGCGGCTCTGCGCCACCCACGCAGCTGGGGTGTACAACACCTGGCTCACCCCCGCGAGGTTGCGGCTGGTTCCCCTCGAAGAAGGCACGGTCCTGGCCATCGACCGCGCGGCCCCCTCCCGCCCACCTGCGCTCCACAGCCACGGTGGTCAGCTGGCGGTGGGGCTGCCCAGCGATGGGCTGAACAGCTGGGGCGACGGCCGGGTGCTGCTGGTGGAGCTGGACTGAGTGTCAGCGGGGCTCGAGACGCAGCAGCTCGGACTCTGTGACCAGCAGGTGGGCGCCATCCGGGGTGGTCAGCCAACCGCGAAACGCGCCGCTGGCCTGGACGGCGATGTGCCGGGCCGCCAGGTCCACCAACAGGACGCCCAGAGCCGTGGGACGGTCATCGGGCAGCGCCGCTGCGCCCGCCAGTAGATCGCCCGAGGCGTCTGCGATCAGGGGCGGGGGCGGGTAGTCCGTGAGTCGGTCTTCGTCTGGGGGGCCGGTGAGTGAGAGCAGGGTGAAGCGGCCCGCAGGATCCACGAACAGCCCCTGTGCTGGACCTGGGAGCTCGACGGACCAGTGGGGACTCATGGTCCGGGCGTCGTAGGACCGCAGCTTGGCCTCGGGCCACAGCAGCAGGTAGACCTCGAGGCCGCTGGGGTGGGTGGCCAGCCAGCCTTCGCAGCTGACGGTGTGCGGGGTGCCTGGGGCGTCGATGCTGCGGAAGCCGCCGCCGATACGCGCCAGCTTTCCGGAGCCTCCGCCCAGCTCGCGCTGGTAGGTGACCATGCCGCCCACCACGGGGACGCGACGCTGGAAGGGAAGGCGTCGGCCCGCGTCCATCAGCCCGGCCCAGTGTGCGCGCTCCGCCAGCGCTGGATTCTCGGCGGCGGGAGGGGCAGGGGGCTCCTCGGGCGCCAGGATGGCCTCCATGGGGTTGGGCCCGTCACCGACGATGGGGAAGGTGGCCTGGATGGAGCCATCGCCCTGGTAGGTCAGGCTGCAGGGGCCTAGCTCGCAGCTTCCCTCGACGAGCAGCTCGCCGTCTCGGGGTACGATGCGGGAGACCGCGAGCATGCCGTGGACCGCGGGGATGCCTACGGGCTCCAGGGTGACGGGGTCGAAGGGCACGAGCTGCTCGGCATCCGCCAGGATGCAGCGCTCCACGCCGCAGGCCACGGCCTGAAGCCCGCTCAGCTCGCGCCGGGCCGCAACGCGGACCGCGCTGAGGGCTGGGGTGTTCTGCCGGGTGAGCTCTGGCTCGGCGCTGGGCTCGATGAGGGCGGGCTTGGG
This sequence comes from uncultured Pseudomonadota bacterium, assembly GCA_937912125.1. Taxonomy (GTDB): domain Bacteria; phylum Myxococcota_A; class UBA796; order UBA796; family JAFGLY01; genus CALDOK01. The sequence goes on along the minus strand of CALDOK010000012.1, from coordinate 12,549 downwards.
GCAACCGCCCAACGAGGCCGCGACCAGCAGCGCGCAGAGGAGGGGGGCACAGAGCGAAAAATAGGGAGGAGAGGGTGTCATCGCTGCAGACCTATCCGGGTGAAGGGCAGGCTTCACCGATGCTCGGGAAGCCTGTTGGCCCCGGAGGGAAGCCCCCGTTAGTGTCCGGGGGTTGGGGACGGGGAAGGAGTCCAGCATGCCGTTCGATCCGAAATCCAGGGTATCTTCGCAGCGCCACAGCAGCGGCTCGCGCCCGACGGGTCGTGTGCAGCGTCCGTCGCGCAACCGGCTGAACGAGCTGATCGAGATGGGCATCCCCCGGCGGCACGCCCAGCAGGTGGTGGCCGGCCAGCGGGAGCTGAACGAGGTCCTCCAGGAGATGGCGCGTCAGGAACGCGCCGAGAAGCTGGTGGCGACGCATGATATCCCGCACTCCCTGGCCGTCCAGGTGGTGCTGGGCCAGGCTGACCTCAACGCCTTCCTGGCCAAGCGCAGGCGCCACGAGTACCGGGCCGAGGTGGGCGCTCGCTCGGTCTTCGACCAGGCCATCGGCGTCGATGAGCCCTACACCTTCGCATTGCTCGGCCGGCAGCAGCGTCAGCTCAAGGTCCTGAGCTCCGATCGCTTCGAGCTGCAGGTCCAGGACGCCAAAGGCGGCGAGACGCAGGGTGAGCCCGAGACCATTCACAAGCTCACGGTGAAGATGGTCTTCAGTGCCGACGACCGCAAGGCTGCGCGGCGAGCCATCTCCCAGGACAAGGCCTACCGCGGCGTGGTGGCCGAGCCCTTGTTCCGCATCCAGGACCGGTATCACTGTCCCGACAAGATCCTCTTCCCGTGGCTCGAGGCCGGTGCTCGGCTCGTCGCCACCTCGGTCGAGGGCGATCGGGTCCAGGGCGTCATCGCGTGGTTCAGCCGCTACGAGATCGCCCTGACCGTGCGCGGAGAGGGCGAGGTGGTGCTGATGCGGCACGCCCTGACCGACATCAGCGTGGACTAGCGGCCTAGTTTCCGCTGCGCGCCTGGTCCAGGAAGTCGTCCCAGAGGGTCTCGTCGGCCCAGGTGCCGCGGGTGTAGTCGGAGTCCACCCGCCCATAGGTGGGGGTGTAGATGGAGATGCCCGTGGCGTCCCGCACGTCGTTGCCCCAGGTGTAGTTGGCCAGGACGCTGCGCCCGTACACCTCGCGCACCAGCTCGATGGCCGAGAGGACAGCATCGTCGGCCGCGCTGGAGTCTTCGAGCTCGTCCAGGAAGTCACCCAGGTCGTGGTCCTGGCCCCAGCCGTGCTCGAAGTCCTGGGCCCTGTCGGCGCCGTCGTCCAGCAGGTCGCTGGGCTGACCGGTGTTCATCATGGCCAGGGCCAGCTCATCCAGTGCGGCGGCTAGCTCCGCGGCCACGGTGAGGTCTACGACCGACTGGGTGGAGTCGTGGCTCTCGTTGAAGCGCTGGGCGATGAAGCCGCCAAGGGTGGCGGCGCTCATGGTGGGGTCGGCGATCAGATCGGCCATGGCGGTGTCATAGGCCCAGCCGTCCAAGCCTTCGGATGCCTGGGAGGCCACGTAGGTGTCGGCGTAGGGAGCGGCGGCGTAGCCGACCTCCCAGGAACCCATCAGGCAGGCGTCCATGCCCAGCAGGTCCAGGGGGGCGCCGATGGCGCCGGTGACGGTGGCCAGGGCCTCGGCCAGCTCACCCCGAGCGACGGAGATGTCGTTGCCGGTGCCGTCGTCGGAGGCCACACCCTTGGTCCCGCCGGCGATGGTGAGGTCCCAGCCCCAGCCGTGGTTCCAGATGACCAGGGCGTAGCGCTCGGCGGGGTAGTTCTGGATGCCCCAGGTGGCGAACTCGGCCAGGGTGTCGGGGTCGCCCGAGTCGGTGCTGCCGAGATCCTCGAGCACCGTGGAGCCGATGGAGTTGGTGCTGCTGTCCTGCTCGATGCGGTAGCGGCGGCTTCCGCTCCAGTCGCCGTCGGCGCTGGTGTAGCTGCGGGAGCGGTCCAGCTGGACCAGGATGTTGACCTGGTCGGTGGAGCCCACCCGCTCCATCTCGTTGACGTCGCCCAGCGCGGCGTCCTCGAGGTTGTTGTCGCCCGCGACGAACACCATGAAGGTCCACTCGGCGGTGCTCTGATCCATGACCTCGAGGGGGGCGCTGGCCTGGGCGGACAGGCCCGAGGCCGATGTGACCTCGAGGCTGCACTCGAGGCTGGCGGGAGTGTCGAAGACCAGCTCCGCCACCTGGCCGCTGGCCGTGCTGCCGTCGCTGCAAGACCAGGCGTAGTCGGTGAGTTCGTAGCCTTGCGGGTCGCTGGACCCGGAGCCGTCGAGGCTGACCGCCTGGCCCACGCGGGCGCTGGCGGGCATCGCGACCACGGCCACCGGGGGTTCGTCGTCCGGGTTTGGCTGCCGGCCGGTGTCGTCGGTGGGGGCGGTGTCTTCCTGGAGGTCGCTCGGACCCTTGGTGCCGTCCACTCCGGGGGGCCTGCAGCCGAGGGTGATGGTGGCTGCGAGGAGGACGAGGACGCTGGCCTTGGGCATGCTGGCTACTCGGCGTGAGAGGTTGGCCGCTCGGGCCGGAGCACTATAGTCGTGCTTCGGTTCTATTCGCCAAGGATCGGCGGCAGGCGAGGACACAGCATGGGAATTCTTAGCGGTGCGTTGACAGTCAGGCGCTATCGGGTCGATGGCGACGTCCCGGACGGCTTCCGTGACAGCTACGCCGACGCCTTGCGGAGCTACGCCTTCCAGGACAAGTCCAGCCCCACGCCGGGCGAGGAGCTGGCGGGCTGGGTCGAGATCCACAACCTGCTGGACACGGGCTTCGAAGACCTGAACAGCTGGCTGTACGATCGCTACGCGATCTTCTCCCTGCGGGTGGACAAGCGGGTGGTGCCGGCCAAGCTGTTTCGGGCCCACCTCGAGAAGCGCGTCGCTGCCTGGTGTCAGGAGCAGCAGCGGCAGCGCTGTCCCGCCTCGGTGCGGGGAGAGCTCAAGGAGCTGCTGGAGTTCGAGCTGCTCCAGCGCACCCTCCCCAGGGTGTCGGTACACGAGGTCATCTGGAATGTCACCGACGGCTGGCTGCTCTTCCACAACCTGAGCGACAGGGCCAACGAGCGCTTCATCAAGCTGTTCTTCGAGACCTTCGGGTTGCAGCCCCAGCCCGAGGCGCCCCTGGATCTGCTGGGCAGCGACGCGACGCTGGCCGAGGCGCTGTTGACCACTGGCGGTATGGACTATCGCCCGGAGGGGAGCTGATGAGCGGCTACGATCCGATGGCAGGCTTCCACGAGGCCACCCCGATGTTGCCCCACCTGGCCGCCGAGTTCCTGCTCTGGCTGTGGTGGTCCGCCGCGAGCAGCGGCTGCCGCGCGGACCTGGGCGAAGAGTTGGGCGTCGTGGACTTCTGGGTCGACGACCGTCTGGCCTTCCGCACCCCGGACGAGGGCCGGGCAGCGGCGGTGATCACGGGCGAAAACCCCGCCGAGTCCCCCGAGGCCCGGGCGGCCATCGCCGGCGGCAAGGTGCTGCGCGAGCTGCGGCTGTGCATCCGCCGCGAAGAGCGCGAGTTCTCGGTCACCCTCAAGGCACCCAACCTGGACCTGGCCCAGGTGTCCTTGCCTCAGGTGGTCACCGGCGACGGTGAGGAGGCTCTGTACGACCGCATGTTCCTCTACGAGGAGCTGCACAGCTTGGTGGCGGCCTTCTTCCAGCGCTTCGCCCAGGCGCGCTCCACCTCCGACTGGGGAGACGCCACGGTGCCGTCCATCCGGTCCTGGGTCGGCGAGCGCATGGTCGCCCTGGACGGTTGACAAGGCTCTGGACGCAGCGTATGTGGCTTGGCGGTTCGGGTGGAGGCACCTGGCCGTTCGGTGCGCGGTTAGCTCAGCTGGATAGAGCGTTGGTCTCCGGAACCAAAGGTCATAGGTTCGAATCCTATACCGCGCGCCATCCTTCCGACCCTTCGCTCCACTCGCTCGTACAGGGCTCGGTCATGATCTCAAGCGCGCTCCTGTTCGCCCTGCTGCTCCCATCCCAGGTCGCCTTCGCTCAGGTGCCCATCGATGGGTCCTTCTCCGGTGCTACCACCACACGCGAGCGGCTCGGTGGTGACTTTGGCCTGGGGGGCTGTCTCGGCACCCCCACTGGCGTCACCGGCAAGCTCTGGCTTGGCACCGACAACGCCGTGCAGTTCTCCTTCGGGGGCGGGTGGGGCGACTTCAAGGATCTGTCGGCCACCGCCGACTTCCTGGTGCACTTCCGGCCCATCAACGTCGAAGGCGATGACTACGCGCTGCCTGTCTACGCCGGTGGTGGAGTCAAGACCGACATCCTCTGGTCGGTGCCCGGCGGGCAGCTCCTGATCGGGCCTCGCGTGGTGCTCGGTGCCACGGTGTTGGTGCCCACGCTGCCGGTGGACCTCTTCATCGAGATGGCCCCCACCATCTACGTGTACGAGTACCTCGGCTGGTCTATGGACGGACAGATCGGTGCCCGCTACTATTTCTAGGCCCAGCGCCCAAGGGGACCCACCATGAACGCCAGCCCACCGCAAGCCCCAGTCGTGCGCGTTCGCCGGTCAGGGGTGGGCAGGTGAGGCTGACCTTCTGGGGTGTGCGTGGCTCCATCCCGGTACCGGGTGCCTCTACGCTGGCCTACGGCGGCAACTCCTCCTGTGTCGAGATCAGCGCGCCCGGTGCGCCCACCATGGTGCTCGACTGTGGCACCGGCGCCCGCGCGCTGGGGCTCCACCTGCTGGGCCAGCCTTCGCGCAAGTTGATCCTGGGCTTCACCCACTTCCACATCGATCACACCCTGGGCTTCCCCTTCTTCGCGCCCATCTACGCGCCGTCCTTCGACGTCGAGGTCCTGCTGCCCGGCCAAGAGGTGGCGGAAGCGCGCGGGTTGCTCATGGAGTTCCTCAACGGGATCTTCCATCCGCTGCGGCTCCCGGACATCCCGGCGCCCGTGCGCTACACCTCCCTTGTGCCCGGGCTCACCCGCCAGGTGGGCCCCTATCGGGTGCGAGCCGTGCCCCTGAATCATCCGGGTGGGGCCTGTGGATATCGCGTCGAGCACGGCGACAAAGCCTTGGCCTACTTCACCGACACCGCCCCCTTCGCCAAGCCAGACGAAGGCGTGGCCGTCGGCCAGCCCCCCACGGCGGCCGAGGAGCGCATCATCGCCGCCCTGCGCGGACTCGACTTGTTGGTGTTCGACACCATGTTCACCCGGGAAGCGTACCTCGAGCGCATGGGCTGGGGTCACTCCTACCCCGAGTACGCGGTGGCGCTGGCGCGAGCCGCCGGCGTCCCCTTGCTCTACCTGTTCCACCACGCACCCGAGGCCAGCGACGAACAGCTCGACGCACTCGCTGCGCGGTGGGCCGACAGCAAGGACCCGGTGGTACGCCTGGCTCGAGAAGGAGGGAGCGTGGATCTCGAGGGGTGAGCTCGTGGATCGATGAGAGCATGCTCCTGAGCGAGCTGGCCGGCGCGTTGCTGCTGCTGGTCATCGCCTGGATTCTCGTGCTCAAGAACCAGCTGTGGCAACACTGGCTACGGCGTCGTTACCAGCCTGCCCTCGAGCAGGTGGCAGGCTCCTTGGGCCTGCGGGAGCGGCGCGGCTGGAAGGCGCGGCTGGAGGCTCGAGGTGAGCGCGACGGCGCCCAGCTCATCCTGCAGTGGCGCGCTGGTGTCGGTCCGCACAAGGTCCTGGTGCGCGCCAAGCGCGGCCTCCGTCGCCGCACCTGGGTCGGGGCTCCCGACACGCCTTCCGCCCAGCTCATCGAGCACGCTCAGCGCTTGACCAAGGCCTTGTGAACGACGGGCGAGCGCCCTAGGCGCTGGCCACCTCGAGCTCCCTGACCGTGTCTCGGCGTGCGGCCTCGTCCGTAGCGTGGGTGCGCAGCCGCTGCAGGACCTGGTCGATGCCTTCGGGGGCTGGGCCGCCGGTGCCGCGCCGGGAGAAGGCCAGGCCGGCCCGCGCCTCGGCCAGGGTGGCCAGGGCGTAGTCCACCAGGCTCTCGGTGCGCTGCCGCTCGAGGGCCAGGGCGTCCCGGTGCTGCTCCATGCGCTCGAGGTGGCGCAGGGTGGCCTGGCGCCGGTCCCGGGTGTAGGCGTCGTCGGTGGCGTAGACGGCCTTGCGGGCGCCTTCCACTCGCTCACCGATGTCCTCTTGGGAGAGCAGGCCGAGCTCGGAGTCCTGCTCCTGCAGCCCCAGGGAGAGGCGGTAGACCCACGCCGCGACCTCGCCCAGCCCGTCTCGAGTTTCGCGATCGGGGGCCATGCTGCGGACCACCCGGTCATGCTCCCAGGCCTGCAGGCAGGGCTCTTGGTACTGGGGGGCCAGGGTGGAGCGGATGCGGCGGCGGGAGGGGATGCGGGCCAGGGGGCGCCAGTCCACAGCCATGACCACCAGCACCATCGCCGTGAGCAGGGAGGCCACCATGGTGGTCACGGGCAGGGCAAGCCCGGCGGGCAGCAGGGCGGCGAGGTGGTGCTGGGCGAGCAGACCGAGGGGGAGGAACACGGCCCCGGCCAGGGCGGTGTTGAGCAGACGCCAGGGCTGGTGGCGGCCCAGGCTGAGCCAGGCGACGGCCAGGCCGCCCGCCAACCCGGCAGCGGACCATGCGGGCAGGCCCACGGCCACAGCCGCGGCTACGGTCAGCACCGTGGCAGGGATCACCACCACCGCGAAGGGCAGGTGGCGCGGCCGGGTGGTGCAGGCGGCGATGCCCACGGCCAGCGCGGGAGCGAAGGCGGTCCCACCCAGGCCCAGGGCGGCGAGGCCCAGCAGAGCAGCGGTCTGCCACAGGGACCAGGTGAGCATGCGGCGGGGCAGGGTGGGGAGCGCGACGGTGGTGAGGGCGAAGCGGCCTTGGTGGATCGCGACGTCAGAGTGCGTAGCCACGGGAGACCTCCTTCTGGGACTTGACGGCGCGGAGGCCCTCGTCGCTGCTCGGCTCGGCTGTCTGGTAGGCGGGCATGACCACCATGTAGTCCAGCTCGTCGTCCAGCAGCTCCGGCGCCGCGAGCTGTTCCGAGGCCCGCCTCAGGATGTTGCTGGTCTGGACCAGAGAGGCCGTAGCCTTGGTGCGATCGTTGTTCTCGAAGGCGCGGGCCGCCTGATCGGCCAGAGCTGCGGCCTGGGCTCGGGTCGCCTTGATGGCGGTCTCGTGGTCCAGGCTGGCCTGGGCCCTGGCGGCATTGCGGGTGATGGGGGCGTCCAGGGCGATGCCGCGGTGGATGTCCAGGTCGAGGTCCAGATCCTGGTAGTCCAGGGTGACGTCCGCCAGCTGCAGGGTGCCCTCGACCGCTGCCGGGTGGTCGATCCTGACGACGATCTTGCGCTCCTGGCCGGCGGTGATGTCGCCCAGGTAGACGCGCCACCCACCCGCGTCCTGGGTGTCGGTGTAGCCGTAGGTGTCCACCACGCTGACACCGGGGGGCAGATCCATGCGGACCGTGACGTCCCGCGCCACGGTGTGCGTCATGGCGTCCAGCTCGACGCCGAAGATGTCGGCCAGTTGAGGCGCCTGGTCCACGAAGTGGTAGGAGCCGCCGCCCGCGTCGGCCATGGCGGCCAGCATGTCCTCGTTGAAGTCGAGGCCGAGCCCGATAGTGCTGGTGCTGACGTCGGCCACCGAGGCCTGGCGGGTCAGGTTGGCCAGGCTGCCGGCGTCGGAGATGCCGACGTTGGCGTGTCCATCCGAGAGCAGCAGCAGGCGCCTCACGAAGCTCGGATCGCCGGTGCGCAGCTGCTCGAGCCCGGTGGTGATGCCACCGTACATGTTGGTGCCGCCACCTTCCTGGATCCGGTCGATGGTGGCCAGGATCTCGCGGGCGTCGCCGATCTCCTGGGAGGGCAGCAACACCCGGGCGCGGTCGCTGAAGGTGACCAGGCTGAACCGATCCCCCGGCTGCAGCGAACCCACCAGCTCCCGCGCGGCCAGGCGGGCGTAGTCGATCTTGTGCCAGCCGCTCATGGAGCCGGAGGTGTCCATCACCACGGCCACGTCCACCGGCATGCGGCGGCCTGCCTCGGCCTCCGGGGCGGCGACGGTGATGACCAGGAAGCGGTCTTCGTCGCTGCCCGCCAGCAGGGTGCCTTGGTCCAGGCGCGCCGAGAAGATCAGGCTCCCCGAAGGCCCCGTGGGCTGGGGGGAGGCGTCCACGGGCGTGGGTGCCGCCGGAGTGGGGGCGGTGACAGGGCTGGGGGACAGCGCCGCCTGCAGGTCGGGGACGAGCAGCGCGACGAGCGCCGCCGCGCCGCCGAGGCCCAGGGTGAGCAATGAACGTCGCATGGATGACCTCCTGGAATCGGCTGGACAACGAGCAGGGGCTCGGGTTCCTTACACTCAACGTTCGAGCTTCCATCCCCGTTCACGCGCGCATGGGAGATCGGGTGCTATTCTTCCGCCCTCATGCGCCCGCTCCCTACGCTCTTGATGGCCGTCTCCCTCTCGCTGGGCTGTGGCGTGCACAGCCCGGGCAAGGTCCAGAAGCTCGCGGGTCAGGCCGAGGTGGACCCCAGGAAGCTGGACCGCCTGATCCGCGGGCTGGAGAGCAGGGACGACGCCACCTGGCAGGAAGCCTACGGTGTGCTCGTGGACATGGGGCTGCCCGCAGCCGTGGGGCTCCAGGACGCCGTGCTGCGCAAGAGCTCTGCAGCGGGGCGCTGCATCCTCGCCTTGGGCGAGATGGGCGAACCTGCCAACTTCCCCTTCATGCGGGATGCGCTGGCGGTCGCAGAGCTGCGCCCCTACGCCCAGGAGGCCTTCGACATCGCGGAGGATCTGCTGGTTGAGCGCATGGCCGAGGAGCGCAGCCTGGGCCTGTGCGATGCCTACCTCGAGTGGTTCCCCGGGGGCGAGCGGCGCGACGCGGTCACCATGCTGCGTCGGGATCTGCTCGCGGAAGAGGCATGGGTGCGCCTGGGCCGCAAGCCGAGCATCGCTGCGTTGGGGGCCTTCCTGGATCGTCATGGCGACACGCCCACGGGCGGGCGCGCCCGTCGTGAGCTGCACGACAAGCTGCTGGTCGAAGCCAGCAGGGAGCTGGCGCGCGGGCGCCTGGACGAGTCTCTCGCGCTGGTGCAGCGGGCCCGGGACAGGCTGCCTGGAGCGGGGGTGGACGCCATGGAGGCGGCAGTGCGCCGCGCCCGGGGCGAAGAGGCCATGGCCTCTCTGCGCATGGACAGCGCTGTGCGCGAGCTCGAGGCGGCGCTGGCCCTGAGCGACGATTCACAGCTGCGTGCCTTGCTGGGGCGGGCCACCCTCGAGCGCGCCAGGCGGAGCTTCCTGGTGGGCAAGCCCGAAGCTGCAATGCGCGATCTTCAGCAGTCCGAGCGGCTGGAGCCGGCGGTCCGCGGTGTGTGCGAGCAGCTGCGGCAGCAATGGACCGACCAGCTCCTCGAGCAGCTCGTCGGCGCCTACGAGCCCCCTGATGGTGTGGTGGAGGCCCTGGTGCTGGTGGGGCTGCCCGCCAGGGGGCGCCTCGAGGCGGTCATCCACGAGGCTCTGGGGATGGGAGACTCCGTGCCATTGGAGCGCGCCATCGACGCGGCCCACGCCCTGCGCGACGCAGACGGGGCCCAGGCCTCCCGGTGGTGCACGCGTCTGGTAGAGCAGGCTCTGAGCGAAGCCGAGGGAGACGCGCAGCAGCTGCTGGGCCAGCCTCCTGCTCAACAGGCGCTGTTCGAACCGGACAACTTCGTCTCCCCCGAGTACGCCCGCATCGTCGAGGACGCAGCGCGGGTGCTGCGGCGCTACGTGGCCGTGGTCGGTGCTGCCCACTACCACCAGCTCCGGCTGGGGCCGGTCCGTGGCGCCCTGCCGGCCTCACCACCCCTGCTGGACAGCGAGGTGGCCAAGCTGTTCGATGCCGGCCACGACGGCCGAGACGCCCTTGGGCTGCCGCCCCTGACCCGTGCCCAGATCATGCTGTTCCAGGTCAACCGCATCAATCGCCTGCACGGCGCCCTGCGCGATCAGGTCGCAGCGGTGGTGGCTGCGGTGCTCCAGGCCGAGCTGGCGCCCTTCCAGCTTCCCGAGTGGGTGCGAGTGCTGGGAGATGCCGATCAGCGCGGACCGGGCATGGCGCACCGCACGCGACTGGGGGATGGCACCGCTGTGCGGGCGCTGGCGGACCGCAGCGGCGATCGGCTCCAGATCACCCTGGTGGTGCTCGAGCCCGAAGTGCTCGGTCCGGCTCCTCGCCTGCCCGACGCATGGATCGGCGATGCCCTCGGGGTGGTCTTCGCCCTGGCCAGGCCTGTGATGGCGGCGGACCCCCAGCTGGATCGCATCGAGGTGGTGCTGGGGCTGGCGGACGGGCCTGCGGCGACCGCTGTGGTGGACCCCTGGCTCCGTCTGGGGTTCACCCGGCGTTCGGTGGCGCGCATCGACTGGGACGTGGTCGAAGGGGAGCGTCCCTTCGGCAGGGATCACCTGGCCCTCATCCCGGATCACAGCCTACGCTGACTTGGGTCGTTGCCCCAGCCTCCGGCTGGCCCGGGTCTTGCTGCGGCATCCGCCGCGGAGCTCTCCCTCTGCGCGTCCTCGGCTGGCCAGCCGCGCTCGACGCGTCTAGACTGGGCGCCTGGTCACCAGCCGAGGACCGAGCCATGAGCGAACACGACATCCCTGGCCTGCCTGCCGACGCGGCGGACTGCGCGCGCCTGGAGCAGGCCCTGGATCTGCTCCCCAGCGGGGTCTTCTTCATCGACGCCGAGTGCCGGATCACCTCGTGGAACAGGCAGATGACCTACATCACCGGCTACGCCCTGGACGAGGTGGTGGGGCGGCACTGCTCGGTGCTCGAGGGCGACCGGTGCTTCGCGCGGCCTCCGGGCCCCGACGGCGACCAGGGGCGCCCCTGTGAGCTGCTGCAGGCATGCAGCCTCCAGGGCAAGCGCTGCCGCATCCGTCGTAAGGACGGCACCTGGGTCCATGTGGTCAAGAATGCCCGGTTGTTCTACGACGAAGCGGGCCAGGTCGCGGGCGGGGCCGAGACCGTCACCGATATGACCCAGGTGCTAGGCCTCGAGGAGGAGCTCACGCGGCTGCGGCGCGTCAGCTCCGAGCGCGCGGGTTCCGCCGACTTCCAGGGCTACATCGGCCGCCACACCAGCATGCAGCGGCTGTACGATCTGCTGGCCACCGCGGGACCGTCGGACAGCGCCGTGCTCATCCAGGGCGAGACCGGCTCGGGCAAGGGCGTCGCGGCCCGTGCGATCCACGAGCTAAGCCCCCGCCGGGACAAGCCCTTTGTGCGGGTGAGCTGCACGGCCTTGTCGGAGAGCCTGCTGGAGAGTGAGCTGTTCGGCCACGTGCGCGGGGCCTTCACGGGCGCGGTGTCCGGCAGGATCGGTCGCTTCGAGGCTGCGGATGGTGGGACACTCTTCTTGGATGAGATCGGCGATGTCTCCCCCAAGGTCCAGACCAAGCTGCTGCGGGTGCTCGAGGAGCTGGCCTTCGAGCGAGTGGGTAGCAACCGCGCCATCCAGGTCGACGTGCGGGTCGTGGCCGCTACCCACCGGGACCTCCAGGCCATGTGCAGCGATGGCAGCTTCCGTCCGGACCTCTACTTCCGGTTGGCGGTGATCCCCGTCCGCGTGCCTCCGCTGCGGGAGCGCCGGGAGGACGTCCCGCTGCTCGTGGACCACTTCCTGCACCTCATCGCCAAGCGCATGGAGATCCCCAGCCTCGGGATCGAGGCGGAGGCCCTGGCCATGTTGCTGCGGTACGACTGGCCCGGGAATGTGCGCGAGCTGCTGCATGCCCTCGAGTACTCGGTGGTGATCAGCGGCCGCGGCCCCATCTCCTGGACGCACCTGCCGCCCGCGGTGCAGGCGGCGGCGACCCCGCGGCGAGGGGGGAACGTGGCGTCCGGCGCGGAGCGCTCCGCTTCGGCCCCGGCGGCGCGACGGGGGCGGCCCCGCCCTTCTCGAGAGCAGATCCTCGGTGTCCTCGAGCGCTTCGACGGCGTGCGGACCCTGGCCGCCGAGGCGCTGGGCGTCAGCCGCATGACCCTGTGGAAGTGGATGCGCGAGGCGGACGTCCAGTGGCCGCCACGCAGCGACGTGTAAACGTACAACGGCGTCAAGAATGTAAACCAACGTAAGATACGTAAGCATGTAAAGCGATACGTTTACGTGACGGGTCCGCTGCTGGACCCTGGAACGCCTGGAACGCGGGCGTTGGGGGAAAGATCGGGGCTGGCACGGGTCTTGCCTTCTATGGCGCTCTCATCAGCCTCGTTCTTGCCTCCGATGACCTGTTGTGTGTCCGTCGCTCCGCACCGTGCTGCACTCGGTGGCCCTGTGGGGGTCCCGCGGGGCGTGCTTCGGAGTGGGGCTGGGCTGGTGAGCGTCCCTTTGACCCTGGAGCTCACATGATCTTTCCGCTTCGTCACCTCCCCCTGCTCGCGCTCGTCCTGTCGCTCTCCGCTTCGATCGGCTGCAAGGACGATCCCGAGGACACCGGCGAACCCTCCGGTGAGACCGACGTGGACACCGACACTGACGCCGACAGCGACGCCGACAGCGACGCCGA
>CALDOK010000011.1 GCA_937912125.1 uncultured Pseudomonadota bacterium | reverse complement strand
CGCTCTTGTGGCGAGACGCTCGAAGCATGGAGGATCGAGCATGCCGCAGCGCCCTCGATGTTGTCACGCTTCCCTCTCGCGCTCGCTGCTTGTTTGAAGCTTGGCCATGTCCTTGCTCTCGGAGGACGTCGGCTGCAGCTGGCCGACGTTCAGCGGCGACGGATGGCCCCGAACGTGATGGATCTGGGTCGGATGCGGGCCGCCCATCCGGGCAGGCCGTTGCCGAGCGATCAGATGGCCTCGGCGTCGTGGTGTTCTGGCCGCTACCGCTTGGTCCGATGCCCGCCTCGCGGAGCCTCCGCTCGTGGGTTGCCAGTGGCGGTCCCAGCACCACAGGCAGTCGGAGTGCAGCGCGGTCCCGATCCGTGGCGACAACCACCTCCTTGTGCCCACCCTTTCCGCCTACGTTCTGGACCCCGTTACCAGGCCTCCTGGTCGGAGGACTTCTGGACCCCCCCCGCCGTATTCCGCGGTTCGTGGGATCACCCCTGCCGCTTGTAGGGGTTCCCGCAAGGGTTCACCTCCCTGAACGCCTCGTCCATCACGGCGTCCAGCGCGGCGTGGGCCTCGGGGGCCAGTAGGCCCGTCTTGTCCTGGCCCTCGATCTCGACCAGCCCGTCGGCGGTCGTGACGTACTTGATCCCGTCGAGGGTCAGGATCAAGCCCAGGTCGTTCTCCGGTCCGATGCTCCCGGCCGGTGGGCGTTTGCTCTTCACGACTGGGGTCACCTCATCCTCATCCCGGTCCTCGCCCTCATCGTCGAGGAACTCCCCATCCGGCGCACCGACGCCGTAGCGTTCTGCCAGCGCCTTGGTTGCGCGCAGCCACGGTGTGGTGTCCAGCCAGCGCCACACCACGGGGCCATCCCCGATGAGCGTGGACCAGACCTGGGGTACGGTTGAGCCCAGCTCTGCCAGGCCCTCGGGCACTGTGGCCAGCAGGGCGTCGTTGCCCCGAGGCACAGCGTGCACGACCACGGCGCGGTCCATGCCCAGCTCGCGGGCGGCGACCATGGCGTCGGCCAGCAGCACCAGGCGCAGGAGCTGGTAGTGGGGCTCGTGGAAGTACGCCTCGATGGGGGGGCGACGCTGGAATGGACTCCCGGGAGCTTCGTAGCGAGCACGGTAGACCTCGCGGCGGTCCTTGCCGCCCGGGCCACGGAAGGGGATGGGTTGGTGGTAGCTCTCGGTGAACTTCCACTCCACGAGGATGCCCGTCTTGCCTCCGTTGGCGCGCTGGGCCACGAGCAAGGCGTCCACCGAGGTGGTGTAGCGGCCGCGCTGGCCGATGAAGCCCCGGCGCTCGCCCAGGTGGTCGCGCTCTCCGATCCACTCGAAGGTCACGGTGCTGCCGTCCTCGACCTCCATGAGCGCGACGGCGTCGGGCTCGACGGCACGGACGAAAGCGAGGCCGCGGTCCGGACCGTTGGCCAGCTCGAGGAAGGTGTTCACGCACTGGACCTGGCTGTCCAGGAGGTGGCCGGAGCACCAGTGGCTGCCGTCGGGCCCCTCGCCGCCCGCGTGCCAGCCGATGTCGTGGCGACGGAACCGCTCCAGGGCCTCGGCGCGCACGGCAGGGAGCAGGTTTTGGTCGGCGAGCTCCAAGGGAAGGCACGCGGGCAAGGGGCCCACCAGCTCGCGGCCGATGAGACCGTCCACCCAGGTGTGCCCGGGCGCGCGGGCGTCGTCGGGCAGGGTGGCGGTGGTCCGCTTCCACCGCTCCTGTTGGCGACGGCTGGTGGTGTACCAGCGGGTCTTGGGCCTGCGGGTGCTCACGCCGTCTCCTCGCCGAGTACCCGGCGCCAGGCATCGAGCCATTCATGACGCGGATCCGGGGCAGCGATGACGTTGGTGGGCTCGGGGGATCCGTCGAGGTCCGGGAGATTCGCTCTGCCCAGCAAGCCGACGCAGGCCTTGTCGCGGGCGAGGTCGCCCAGGACCTCGGAGAACCAGTTGGGGTGCTCCGCCAACAGGGATCTGAAGCGCGCGACGTGGAACGCCACCTGCCAGGCTGCCCAGGCGAGCCATGGCTCTTCGCCCCGAGCCAGGGGGCCGTAGTGGCGCATCAGGCCAGCGTGGACGACGGCTTCGCCGTCCAGGAAGCTGCGGTGCGTCTGCTCGACCGCGCGCTCGGCGTGGGCAGCGAGGTCGGGGGCCCGGGTCGCGAGCTCGGATGGGTCCATGTCGTGGGCGAAGAGGTCCGGCGTCATGGCCTGGTAGAAGCGGTCGGCGTGGAGGCGCAGGCGTCCCCGCGGGCGACCACGGACTTCGAGCGGGCTCGTGCGCCCCAGGTAGAGCCGGATGCTCCCGGACTTGCAGCCGTGGCGGTCGCGGCGGGCCTGGACATGGGAGCCCGCGGATGAGGCGGCGTCGGTGGACAGCCAGGGGACCAGCCACCCGGGGGCCGCTCCGGGCTGGAGGAGGTCGAGGCGTTCCGCGGGGATGCGGCAGTCGTGGTACATGGGCTCCGACAAGGGCGAGTGACGAGAGATCCGCCGCGACCAACCCCCGAGCCCCGATAACCTGGGCCTCCTACCTGGACCTTTCCGGCCCTGCCGGAAGCTTCGAGACGGCCGCCCCCGCGCTCATCCGAGCCTCTACCCGGTGGGGGAGGCTGATTGGTACGAGCCTTGGACGCAGGATTCAGGCTGCGCTGAGATCGGCCACGCCCCTGCCTCTTCCAGCCGGCGCCTCAGCGTGGCCCGCGAGACCCCCAGCGCCTTGGCGATGGTCTTGAGGCCGTGACCCTCGCGCAGCATGGCCTGCGCTGGGCGGAGGTCGAGTTCGACGAAGGGTCTGCCGCAGTGCTTGCCTGTGGCCCTGGCCCGGTCCACACCGGCCTGGACCCTCTCTCGGATGAGCGCCCGCTCGAGCTCAGCTACCGCACCCAGGATCTGGAGCGTGAAGCGTCCGGAGGGTGAGGTGGTGTCGATGTGGGCGTCGCGCGCCGAGACGAGGTCTACGCCCCATGCGGTGAGGTCGTCTGCCACCTCGAGAAGGTGGCGGACCGACCGGGCCAGCCGATCCAGCTTCCAGATGGCCACCAGGTCGATGCGCCCGGCCTGAGCGTCGGCCATGAGCCGGTCCAGCTCCGGGCGCTTGGCCTTCGAGCCGCTGATCCCCTCATCCGCGTAGGTGCCTACCACGTTCCAGCCTCTCTGCGCCGCGACCTGCCGAAGCTCAACGAGCTGGAGCTCGACATCTTGGCCCTTGCCGGTGGTGCTGACCCGAGCGTAGAGCGCCGTCCGCGGCGGCTGGGAGCTCACGGCGAGCAACCAGCGACTGGGCGGTACGGCGCAGGGCGGTGAATGCCCTCGAGAGAGTGCAGGAAGGCGGATATGGCCCGCTTCTTCTTCGCCGACAGCTGATGGTGGCGCTTGGCGAACAGGTGGAAGGCAACGAACTCGTCGACGCCCCATCCGAACAAGCAAGCTTGGCATGCCCACATGTCTGTGCCGTGGCTCCGCCGGATGAGCACGACCGTCAGCTTGCCGTTGGGCTTGCAGTCGTGGCCAGGTCGGCGAGGCTTCGACAAGCACGCCGGACACTGTGAGACGGGCCACGGGGACTTCGGGTGGGATTCGAGGGTCTGATAGCCCAGTGCCTTGGCGAGAAGGACGATGTCGATCTGGGGATCGAGGCCCTGACGGCTACTCGTCGTCGTCCCAGTCATCGTCTTCGTCCTCGTCTTCGTCTTCGTCCTCGTCTTCGTCATCGTCTTCATCATCGATGTCGTCGTGGTCGTCTTCGAGGTCGGGCTCGAAGTCGGAGCCGTCCTGCGGGAGGAAGCGACCCCAGCGGTCGCGGGGGCGAGGGTCATGGTCGAGGTGGGCGGGGAACAAGGACGACCGGGTCATGGTGACCTCCTGGTTGCGGTAGTGGATGTCGAACAGAGCTGGTCGCCGCAGCGCCGAAAGACTCGATGACCGCCACCACGGCGACCACCACATCCAGGGTAGCTGTCCCGGAGCTGTTGGCAATGACTGCGCGCTACGCCGTCCCCGGAGGATCGAGCTTTCGCTCCACGGTAGACATCCCGCGGCGACCACGACCCGGCGTGCTCTACACCCACGCGCGCATGGCAGGCGCCATACTGGGCCTGATGGTCGGCCTCGTAGCGCAAACCGCGTCAACGACGTGGTGATCTACCGGGGACAGCGTGGCTCGAGAGCTGGACAGCATCCCCATGGGTATCTACGATC
>CALDOK010000010.1 GCA_937912125.1 uncultured Pseudomonadota bacterium | reverse complement strand
GCAGGACCGCTCGTTTCCGGGCACCCTGCGGCGCAGGGTCGGCACTATCGAGCGTTCTGGCCTGCGGATGTGGCCTCGCCCCGGTAGGCCTCGCCCGAGGCCATCAGCTCCTGAGCCATCCCTTGGGCACGCCCACGATGGTCACCACTGCCGGCAGGATCAGCAGGTCGGCCAGCAGGGCCACCAGCACGGCGACCCCCGTGAGCAAGCCGAAGTTGAAGGTGCCTACGAAGTCGGAGAAGCAGAAGATCCAGAAGCCGAGCGCGAGCACCACCGAGGTGAACACCAGGGCGCGGCCCACCGAGGTGACCGTGTCGGTCATGGCCTGCTCCAGCGACTTGCCGGTGGACAGCTCGTGCCGCAGGTGGTGCAGGTAGTGGATGGTGTCGTCCACTCCGATGCCCACGGCGATGCAGGCGATCATCACGGTGAAGCCGTCCAGCCGGATGTCCAGCCAGCCCATCAGCCCCAGCATGGCGGCGATGGGCACCAGGTTGGGGATCATGGCCAGCAGGCCCATGCGCACGGAGCGGAACAGCAGGGTCATGGCCACCAGCAGCACCACCAGGACCAGCCCCATGCTCTGGATCTGGCCGTTGACCAGGTACTTGTCCATGTTCATGAACAGCAGCGACGAGCCGGTGAGCCTGGCGGTGACGCCCGGGGGGAACAGGCCCTCGAGGGCCTGCTCGGTCTGGTCGATGATCACCCGGGCCTGCTGGACCCCCAGGGTGGCGCCCTGGAAGCGGGTGGACAGGCGCAGGATCTGGCGGTCGCTGTCCATCATGGGATCGGTGGTCTCGGGGTCGACCATCAGCAGCAGCTGAGCGATGGCCGCGCCGCTGTCGGGCACCACCTGCAGGGCGGGGTCGCCGCTCATGGTGGCGTACAGCTCGCTCACCAGATCGGCCATGCTCTCGCCGCGGTCCATGCCCTCGATGGCCTCGAGGCGGGTGTGCAGGGTCTCGATGGCCTTCAGGATCTCCGGGGTCAGCGCCGCCTCGGGCTCCCCGGCGTCGATGACGATGTCCAGCGGCGAGCAGCCGCCCCAGGCGTCCTCGATGAAGGTGGAGTCCTGCACCAGGGGGGCGTCGTCCTGGAAGTTCTCCAGCAGGTTGGTCTCGACCTGGATGAACCAGGCGCCAGCGCTGAGGGGCGCCAGGATGCCGAGGGACACCAGCAGCACCAGCGAGGGGCGCGCGCGCACGCCGCGGTCCATGGCGACCAGCAGCCTTGCGTACCCACCCTCAGCCGGTGGCTTCAGGCCCGTCTTGGGCTTGCCGAAGGCCAGCAGCGCCGGCAGCACGGCCAGGGTCGCCACCAGGGCCAGCAGGACGCCGATGGCTGCGAAGGTACCGAAGGTGCGCACGGGGACCACCTCGTTCACCAGCAGCGCGGCGAAGCCGGCCGCGGTGGTCAAGCTGGTGAACAGGCAGGGCAGGGTGATGGCCTCGAGGGTCTCGATCACCGCTTCCTTGCGGGTGGCGCAGTGGGGCAGGGCCTGCTGGTAGCGGGCCAGGAAGTGTACCGCGTCGGCCACGCCCACCAGCATCAGGATGGGGGCGATGATGCTGGTGACCCAGTTGGTCTGGTGCCCCGCGGCGATGAACAGGCCCATGGTCCAGCCCACGGCCACCAGCACCACGGCACCGGGCAGCAGGGCGGGCAAGAACCGCCGCAGCAGCAGGATGGTGCTCACACCCACCAGCCCCATCATCAGCGCCGAGAACAGGTTGGTGTCCCGGGTGTTGGCGACCTCGATGGCCTCGGAGATCACAGGGTTGCCCGCCATGCGCAGGACGGTCCCGCCGTTGGTTGTCGCCAGGGCGATCCGCAGGGCGGACACGGCCGCGGTCTCGGCGCTGGGGACTTCGATCAGGTCGGCCCGCAGCTCCACCCCGATCAGGGCCGCGCCGCCGCCGGGGGCCACCAGGCGGCGCAGCAGGGGCGAGCCCTCCACCTGCGCTCTCATCTCGTCCACGGCGGCCTGGTCCCGCGGCAGTTCGTCCACCAGGGGCCCCACCGTGACCATGCCCGGGAAGCCCTGCACCGCGTCTGTGCTGGTGAGGCTCACGGCCTCTTCCACGCCCTCGACCCGTTCCGCGGTCTTGGTGAGCATGTCCAGGCGCGCGATCTGCTCCACGGTCCAGATGTCCGGGGCCTCCACCGCCACGTAGATGATGTGGTCCGATCCAAAGGTCTCCGTGACCTCTCGGTAGAAGCCCAGGCCCGGGTCGCCCTCGGCCAAGAACGCGTCCACGTTGTTGTTGGTGGTCAGGGTGGGCAGCACCTTCAGGGCCGGCAGCAGGGCCAGCAGGGCGACGCCCAGCAACACGAGGCGCAGCTTCACAATCCAGGTGGCGACCGTGCGCATGGGGGCCTCGGGGAGCGAGGGGGCACCATCAGGTCTACAGCATGGGGGTCTTGATTGCTATGCTGCGCCGATGCACATCCTGTTGGTCAACCCCCGCCCACCCCGCGCCGGCACGAGCTTCACGCGCATCCGGACGCTCACGCTG
Organism: uncultured Pseudomonadota bacterium; assembly: GCA_937912125.1. GTDB lineage: Bacteria > Myxococcota_A > UBA796 > UBA796 > JAFGLY01 > CALDOK01. The sequence goes on along the minus strand of CALDOK010000010.1, from coordinate 5,890 downwards.
CCATCGGTGGCCGCGGAGCTGATGCCTCGCGCCCGGGTGACCGTTGTGGACGAGGTGGTGCAGGCGCTGCCTGCTGGCCCCTTCGACCTGGTGGGCATCTCGAGTGACACCCCCCACGCGCCGCGGGCCTACGAGCTGGCCGACCAGCTGCGGGCCCGGGGCCAGCGAGTGCTGCTGGGGGGCACCCACCCCACGGCAGTGCCCGACGAGGCCATGGCCCACGCCGACGCGGTGGTGGTGGGGGAGATCGAGGGGCTGGGTGATCGCCTGCTGGACGACCTCGAGGCCGGCGCGCTGGCCGGGGTCTACGCGCTGCCCGAGCGCCCGAGCCTGGACGCCCTGGGCGTGCCCCCGGTGGACCTGCTGCCCAGCTACTCCCAGCGGTTTCAGCCCTACCCGGTGGAGCTGACCCGCGGCTGCCGCAACGCCTGTCGTTTCTGCTTCAACAAGCGCATCCACGGTCCGGGCTTCCGTCGCCGCCCCCTCGAGCCCGTGGTCGAGGCCCTCCGCGCCCGCTCGGAGCGCATGGTCCTGTGCATGGACGACAACCTCATGAACGACCCGGAGCACCTGGCGGCCTTCGCCGAGGCCATCGAGCCGCTGGGGTTGCTGTGGGGTGGGCAGTCCACCCTGAGTGTGGCCGACGATCCCGAGCTGCTGCGCCTGCTGCAGGCCTCGGGCTTCTGCTGGACCTTCCTGGGGCTCGAGTCGTTCACCCCCGGCTCCCTGGCCGCCGAGGCCAAGGCCTTCAACCACACGGCCCGCTACGGCGAGCAGCTGGCGGCCCTGAGGAAGCACGGTGTCATGCCCTTCCTGGGGGTGATGCTGGGGCTGGACCACGACGGCCCCGAGGTCTTCGCTCAGACGGGTCGAGCCCTCGAGGTCCTGGCTCCCGCTGCCTGCGCCTTCACGATGCCCGTGGCCTACCCGGGCACGCCCTGGCATGCGGAGGTCGAGCAGCAGGGCCGCCTGCTGAGCTGCGATCTTGCGCTCTACGACGGCCACCACGCCGTGGTGGAGCCTCTGCGCATGTCCACCGAGCAGCTTGTGACCGGCTACCACCGGCTGGCCCGGTCCTTCTACGGCTGGCGCCCGGCCCTGCGCCGCTTGTCGCGCAACCTGCAGCCGCGGCGCAACACCCACCGGGCCTGGGTGGCGGCCAGCTTCCTGGCTGTGACCCAGGGGTACCGGCGCTACCACAGGAAGATCGCGAATGCCTGAGCTCTCCATTTCCAAGGCCTCGGCCGCGGTCGTCGCCTTGACCCTGGCCCTGGCCCCTGCTCCCGCCCTGGCCGTGGTGGACGCGGCGGGGGGCTATGTCTTCGGCACCGCGGGGATCAGCGGCCAGGGTGAGCAGCAGCCCTTCGACTTCGGCTACCGGGTGGGCCTGGGGGGCCTGCTGGGCAGCCACGAGCCCAAGATCGGGGCCGCCAGCCTGGTCGGCCTGGGCGTCGAGCTTCGCCAGGATCTGCTGGGCTCCGACATCCACACTGGAGTGCTGGCCGGCGCCACCCGCTCGGTGGAGTTCCTGGGCGCCAGCTACGACTACGGCCTGCTGGCCGGCCCCGAGTGGGCTGCGGGCGAGCGCGGCACAGCGCTGCTGGGCGCGGCCAGCCTGAAGGTCCTGCTCGGCGCGCTGGATCCCCACTCCGCGGTACACGTCAAGGCGCGCGTCGAGGGCGGCGCCGCGGCCTTCGGCGACCTGTGGAGCCCGCGCTACGGCCTCACCCTGGGCCTCGAGTGGCGGCTGCTGGGTCGGATCTGAAGCCTCCTCCCGGCGACTTCACCCGATGCGCGGTGCTTGGGCGGGGTTCACACCCGCCCGGAGCCTGTCTCCTCGGGCGTCATCGCCCTCAGCGCCTGCAGCCGCTCCGGTGCCAGGCCGTAGGTCTCGGGCCGGTAGACGGGGCCACCGAGGCCCCATCCTGTGGTCCTGGCCCCTGTGCTATCCTCGGCTTTCCCCTGCATCCGTGCCCTCGCGCTCCGGTGGAGTCCCCATGCGCAAGCTGCTCCTCGCCTCCCTCGTGCTCGTCTGGGCCAGCCTGGCGGGCGCCGCCGATCGCTCCGCCAAGGACATCCTGCAGGACGCCCGGCGAAGGTACCGGGTCGAGAACGCCGTGCAGACCATGAAGATGACCCTGGTGTCCCGCTCGGGCAAGGAGCGGGTGCGCGAGCTCGAGATCAAGGTGCGCCGGGACGGCGACATCCTCAGCTCCTACACCCGCTTCCTGGCGCCCTCCGACGTGGCGGGCACCCAGCTCGTGCTGGTGGACCACCCGGATCAGGATGACGACCAGCTGCTCTACCTGCCGGCCCTCGAGCGGGTCACCCGCATCGCGGGCAAGGCGCGCTCGGGCTCGTTCATGGGCTCCGACTTTCGCTACTCCGACTTCGAGCTCGACACCGGCGCCGGCTCCACCCACACCCTGCTCGAAGAGAACGCCGAGTGGTGGGTGGTGGAGACCACCTGCGGCCCGGGCGATGCCGACGCTCGCTTCGTCACACACATCGGCCGGGCCGACAGCCTGCCCCGCAAGGTGGAGTGGTTCGACAGCACCGGGGCGGTCACCCGGCGCATGACCGTCGACCAGGTGGACATGAAGGACGGCGTGCCGGTGCCCAGCATCAGCCGCATGGAGGATCTGAAGCGCGAGACCTCCACGCGCCTCGAGATCACCGAGATCGCGCTGGGCGTGACCGTGGAGCAGGTGCCCGACGAGGTGTTCACCTCGGCCTACATGGAGCGGAACGGGTAGGCCGATGGCGCTGTCGACGCTCACGCTGGCCCTCCTCGTCGGTTCGGCCCTGGCCGACGACGCCAACCTGCGCACCAAGGGCAGCCTGTGGACCCTCGGCGCGGTGGACGTCTCCAACGAAGACAGCCAAGAGGACGTCTTCGAGGAGCTCACCCGCTTCGCCCTCGAGGCCCGCTGGAACACCCCCAGCGGGGGCAGGGTGCTCATGAGCGTGGCCGGGGAGCACTGGCTGCAGTCCGGCCCGGAGACCCGCTACCGGGTCACCGCCTGGCCTGACGAGGTTCGCTGGGATCGCCCGCTCGCGTCCTGGGCTCACCTGCGCATTGGCCAGCAGGTGGCCCGCTGGGGGCAGCTCGAGGGCATCACCCTGGTGGACGTGCTCAACCCCCTGGATCTGCGCCATGGCCCCATGCTGGCACCGGACGAGCAGCGCATCGCCGTGCCCATGGTGCGCCTCGAGCTGGGTCCCCCCAAGCTGCGGGCCCAGCTCTACTACGTGCCGTGGCACGTCCCCAACCGCTACCACCTGCTGGGCTCGGACTGGGCCTTCTACCCTACGGGGCTGCTCGAGGATCTGGTGGGCGCCACCGCGGGCTGGGGCGGCGATGAGACCACGGCCTATGTCTTTGGCGGGATGGTGGACTCCCTCGAGAAGCAGCTGTCCGCCGCCGAGCCGTCGGCCTGGTGGGGCTACGATCAGCTCTTCCGCAGCTCCGGTGACCTGTGGCGGCCCTTCGCCGGGGCCGAAGGCGCGCTGCGCATCAGCTACGACGGCTCCCGGGGCAACCTGAACGTCATGGGGGCCCGGGTGCGCTCCGACACCGCCACGGTCACCATGGACCGCACCCTGATGTCCTGGGTGGTGGCCAGCGCGTGGCCTTCCCTCGAAGAGCTGGACGTCTGGTCCCGCCAGACCGAGGGCTTCGTGATGACCGACTACCCCTACACCTGGGTGGGAGGCTTGGACGGTGCGGTCACCCTCGGCGTGGTGGGGCTCAAGCTCGAGACGGTCTACACCACCGACCAGGCCCTCACCACGAGCCTCATCGAGGGTGTCACCAGCCCTGAGCTGGGCGTCGGTGTGAGCGCCGAGTACCAGGGCAGCACCACCGTGCGCTTTGGGGTCGAGGCGGCCTGGAAGCGGCTGCTGGAGGTGCAGGACCTCGAGCTGCTGGCCCGCCGGGAGGACGAAGGCCTCGTGGCTGGCTGGTTCACCCTCTCCCTCTTCCGCCAGCGCCTCGAGCCCGAGCTGACCGCGGTGTGGTCCCCCACCTTCGCCGAGGGCGTGGCGGGTGGCTCCATCGCCTACAAGCCCGGCGACGACTGGGCCCTGTCCCTGCACAGCTGGTTCTTCTTCGCCCGCGCCGGCACCCCTCGCACCCTCGCGGACATGGTGGTCTACGACGGCGGTCCTATGGGCCTGTACAGCGACAACGACGCCGTGGCGCTGAAGATCACCCGGTACCTGTAGGGCGCTCGCAGCGATGTGCGGAGGCGGCGCCCCGGCCCGGAGAGCGCCAACAGCCCCGCACCTTTGGCGCGAGGGCGGCCACCTACCGGCGCCCTTCCCCTAGGCGCTCGAGGTCGTCGCGAGCCATGTCGCTGAGGGGTTCGTCGTCGGGGCCCGCGGCCAAGGCTCGCAGCCGGCGGAGGCCCTCCGACTCCTGTCCCCACATCAGCTGGCACCAGGCCAGCATGTAGCTCGCGTAGGGCGCCAGCTCGTGCTCTGTGTCGGCGACTGCGGTGTAGTGCTCGGTGGCGTCGGCGGGCTGACCGACCTCGTAGGCCAGCTCCCCCAGCAGCAGGTGGGCGCTGGCGACGTGGCGGGAGTCCGGATGCTCCTCGACGAGAGCGGTGAGAGACCCGCGGGCCTCGGTGCGGTCGAGCAGCAGCCGCGCCGTGATGCCTCGGGCCAGCAGCACCCGATCGGGCTCCGGCGCCTGTGAGCTGGCCAAGGCCAGGTCGTAGCGGGTGATGGCTTCGCGGCGCAGGCTGTCGATGGCGGTCTGCTCTTCCGCGTCATCGGGCGGCTCGTCGCCGCTGGCCAAGGCGTGGTCCCAGCTCGCCCACAGCTCCCGCTCACGCAGCTGTGCTTCGTGGCGGTCCAGGTCCCCCAGGGCGACCGTGGTGGCAGGCGACTCGCGGCGCCGCTCCAGGGCCCGTCGCCGCCCGGCCAGTCGCTCGAGGGAGGGTGGTGGCGGCCTCGCGTCGGCGATGCTCGCGGGAAAGACGTAGCTGGCGGTGGGCCGCAGCACCCCCTCCACCGGCTCCACATCGGGGAACTCGTAGGTGACGGTGCGAGGCTCCTGGGCCAGGGCCGCGGCGAACAGCAAGCAGGCGAGGGCGATCAAGGGTGTCATCCTCCGACCAGCACGCTGCAGTCCGCGCGGGCCTGGTCCGAACCGCCGAAGCCGAAGAGGATCTCGACCTCGGGGTAGACATAGAGCGTGGTGGCCCACTCGGGGTTCCCGTCGCCGTTGGCATCGGGAAGATTCGCCATGGTCGCGGTCTCGTGGCCCCAGGGCCAGGCTGCGGGGAAGCCCTCGTCATCGCAGTCGGGGGTGATGGCGAAGCAGGCGGCCGGGCCCATGGGGAGGGGCGGTGCCGGAGCCAGCGCCACCACGCTCCGTGGGCGACCGGAACCCAGCCCGCGCACGGGCTCACCGCGGGCGCCGACCTGGCTGCTTGTGCAGGTCCAGCGAAGCTCCGGTTCACCAGCGGCGGCGATCCAGACGCCGACTTCGCGGCCCTGCATGGCGTCGATCTGCGCCGTTGAGATCCAGTCCTCGTACAGCTCGAAGCGACCGTCGACGGCGAGGCCGGGCGACCAAGCGATGGAGACGCCGCTGGCGAGGCCGGGAGTGGGCGCGAGGCGCGGATCGGGGAGGGGGAGGTGCGCGACGGTGGCGGTGGGCGCGGAGGCCGGAGGGGGCGGCAGCGCCGTGGGCGCCGTCGGCTCGGATGGCTGCCCGGGGCAACCGGTCACGAGCAGCGCGGTCATGGGCACGATGGTGGTCCAGTGCACGTCGGGCTCCTGTCGCAGGCACAGACCCAGACTCTACCAGCCCCCGCGAGGCGGGCTCCATCGCCGGAAACCATCCACCCTGCCCCGCAGGGTCCGGACTTCCCGGCGC
>CALDOK010000009.1 GCA_937912125.1 uncultured Pseudomonadota bacterium | reverse complement strand
ATGCCGACGCCGACACCGACTACGACCTCATCGCGGATATCCGACAGGGCTATTACGCCGAGGGAGACAGCGTCTTCGTCTCGGGCCTGGTCGCCCACGACGAGATCGAGGAGGGCTTCTTCCTGCTCGAGTCGTCCGGTGGCCCATATTCGGGAATCCATGTATACACTGGTAGCAAACTCGACTATGGTCTGACCCAGGGTGACGGTGTTGAGGTCAGTGGAGTGTACAGTGAGTACTACGGACTCAGCGAGTTGGAGGTGGGCGATGTTTCGGCCATCTCGGTACTGAGTTCCGGCAACACCCTTCCGACACCGACCGTGTTGGATGCTGCCGACTTCGCCGATGACGCCTTGATGGAACCCTTTGAAAGCACCATCGTGACGGTTGAGGACGTCACGGTGACAGATTCCAGCTCATCCTATGGGGAGATCGAGTTCGACAGTGCTGGCGTCTTCGATGACCTGCTGTACGAGTGGAGCACCGTGTACACGGTCGGCACCGGCGACACATTCGGTTCGATCACCGGGTTGCTGAATTATAGCTACGCAACCTGGGCGCTCGAGCCGCGAGACGCGTCCGATTTCGTGGACCACGTGCCACTGGCATGTAGCGCCGATCTCTGCGTGGAGGATCTGGTCGCGGGGGACCTCGTACTCACCGAGATTATGAAGAACCCGAGCATGGTCAGTGACAACCTCGGCGAGTACTTCGAGGTCTACAACGCCTCAGGCGGTAGTGTGTGCCTGGACGGTCTGACCCTGTGGGACGATGGAAGTGATTTTGGCGCGATCTCGAGCACCTCGATCTTTGCCGCCGCCGATTACATCGTTTTCGGGATCAACGGCGACAGTGCCTCCAATGGTGGAGTCGTGGTCGACGTAGAATACGCCGGTCTAAGCATGTCAAACGGCGATGATGAGGTTGGGCTCGGCGACAGCTCTGCACCCATTGACTACGTCGCCTACACCGATGTGGACTTTCCCGATACTGCTGGGGCTGCCTTGTCACTGGAACCGTCGGCCACCGATGCGGTGAGCAACGACGACCCCGCGAACTGGTGTGATGCCAGCACATCGTTTGGGGATGGCGACTTCGGAACACCCGGCGCCAGCAATCCACCCTGTATCCTGACTTTCGACGCCGACGGAGATGGCTATCAGGACGCAGCCTCAGGCGGAGCCGACTGCGACGACAGCGACGCGAGCGTCAACCCTGGCGCGATTGAGGTCTGCGACGGAGTGGACAACGACTGCGATGGCATCACAGACATTGGCGCCGTCGATGCCGCTGTCTGGTACCGAGACGGAGACGGTGACGGCTACGGAGATGCGTACGTCACCCGAGACGCCTGCTCCGCACCAACTGGCTTCGTGTCTTCATCTACCGACTGTGACGACGGCGATGCTGGCATCCACCCCGGCTCCACAGAGGTCTGCGACGGGGTCGATAACGACTGCGACGGATCCAGCGACGGCTCGAGTGCGACAGATGCCAGCACGTGGTACCGGGACATCGATTCAGACGGCTACGGAGACAGCACCTTCGCGGTGGCGGACTGCACCATGCCGAGCGGATTCGTGGCCAGCGATGGCGACTGCGATGATCGTGATGCAAGCGTAAACCCGGGCGCCGTGGAAGTCTGCGACGGCTTGGACAACGACTGCGAAGGTAGCGCCGACGGTGTGGACGCCGCAGACGTAAGCACCTGGTACCTGGACAGGGATGGTGACGGGTACGGCGACAGCGCGTTCACGGACATAGCTTGTGCCGAGCCCACCGGATTCGTGGCCAGCGATGGCGACTGCGATGATCACGACGCGAGCATCAACCCGGGAGCCCCAGAAGTCTTTGGAGACGGTGTTGATCAAGACTGCGATGGTTCCGACTCCACCTGCTCGGGAACGGTCGGTGTGGACGCCGTCGCGCCCGGCTCTCTCGTTATCACCGAGTTCCATGCGAACCCCGCTGGCGTGTCAGACGCCAACGGTGAGTGGTTCGAGATTCTCAACATAGGCGCATGCGATGTCGACGTCGATGGGCTCACTATCTCGGACCTAGGCAGCGACAGCTTCACCGTGAGTGGCTCCCTGGTGATCGCTTCGAGCGACTACCTGGTTTTCGGCATTAACGCCGACACAGCTCTGAACGACGGTGTGAGTGTCGACTACGAGTTCGCCGGTTTCACCATGTCCAACAGCAATGACGAGCTGGTCTTGAGCAACGCCACCTACGAGCTGGATGCGGTGGACTGGGACAGCGCTTGGGGCATCACCTCGGGCTTCGCTATGCAGCTGGACTCTTCTCATCTGGACAGTGCCTCCAATGACGATCCAGCGGCCTGGTGTCTGGCCACCGTGTCCTACGGAGCGGACAACGCGGGCTCCCCAGGTGACGACAACGAGGTGTGCCCATGACTATCACAGCCTGGTGGTCGATCATCGGCCACCCATCGCGTCGCCCGTTGGACGATATCGAACATCACTCGTAGCCATTTCACCGTGTTTCACAGCCAGCGGGTGTGCGCAACCCAGATCCTGGGCACCCAAGACGACCGCCGGGGAACGGCACGCATTCAGAAGAACCCCAAGCCAACAAGAAGGAGCAGAAATGCTGACCAGGAATAGAAGGATCGCTATTCTCATCGCTGGAATCGGGCTCACATGCTCACCCGTCCTCGCCCAGGACGACACGGACGAGGCCGCAGCGGGCGAGACCACGCAGGGGGACAACGCCCTCGATGATGTCTTCGCCAACGACGAGGGTACCGGCGCCAGCGCCGTTGACGAGCAGGTACCTCAGGGCGAGGAAGCTCCACTGGCCCCCGCTGCAGTGAGCCCAGCGATACCAGACAACGCACCAGCCCCTCCTGTGCAGCCAGCCCCGGCAGCCCCAGGTATTGCCGATGCGGCTACCAGCGGTTCCGAGGGCTTCTTCGATGATGTCAGGCTCTCGGTTGGCACTGGACCCATGCCCATCAATACGCTGACAGCTGGGGTCGCAGGGCTTGGGACTCGACTCTACAAGCCACACGACAAGGGCCTGCTCTTCGCTGGGCTCTCTCACGTCGGTGGCAACATCGCGGAGTATGACGAGGGTGAAAGGGACGAGCGCTGGGTCAACGGCGTGCGCGGCACGGCCTTGAGCGGCGGCTACCGGTTCGAGAATGGGGTGGGCAGCGACGCCAAGGCTATCCCCTACGGCCTCGTTGGTGGCATGCTCTTGGTGAGCGGTACCAAGGACGGTACCCCAGACGATGGCTACTGGAAAACCAGTGTCAATCTCCTTGGCGCCATGGGCGGCGTCGGCATCGATGCGGCCCTCACGCCGGTTCTCAGCCTCGGCGCCGAGTTTGGAGGCATCGCCCTCTTCGGCTTTGGCAAGACCAAGAACCGCGATGGGGACCTCACTGGGAAGAACAGCGAGAGCATCCTGTCTACCTACGCAGCCGTGCAGGCGACGGTGCGGCGATGAGCGCCGCGATCCTGGTGGCCCTGTTGAGCCTGGCCCAACCAGTGCACGCGGAACCAGTGGTCTCCGTGGGCACCGGGATGGGCCCGATGGGTCTGGATGGTGGTGGTATCCTGGGTGGGACGCTTCGCCTCGGCTACGACCTGGGCGCGCTGCGGCCGTTCGTAGGGGGGAATTGGTCTCAAGGGACGATCACCCTCAAGGATGAGGACGGTGACGAGCGCGACAAGCAGAAGGGAAACCTGTGGTCTGCGGTGGCGGGCGCACGCTTGGCCTTCGCGACCGACGGCGATGCGTTCCCCTACCTCATCGGGGGTGCCCACCTGCTGCACGCGTCTGCCGAGATCTGGGAAGACGAGTTCACGTTCACCAACGGATTTGGCGCTTTCGGAGGTCTTGGCGCGGACGCCCACCTCTCCGAGGTGGTCGATCTCGGTGTCGAGGTCGGCTACCTGCGCTCTTTCGGCAGCGAAATCGTCGTCGACGACGAGGAGATCACTGGACACCTGGGGTGGGTCTACAGCGACATCCACCTCACAATCCGCTTCGGGAGGGACTCATGACCCGGACGCTGAACGCTCTTGGGATGGGCCTGCTGCTGCTAGCTACCGCGTCGCTACCCAGCCACGCTGTGGCCGGTGGGCTCCTTGTCTCGGGTGGTTTCTCCGCGATGCCTTCGGACCTCCTGCCGCAGCTGTTCGTGCCAGACTGGCGCCTTGGCTATGGCACAGACAGGTTCGCAGTCTGGGGCACGGTGCCCTTCGCCAGCTTCCTGGGGGAGTTCGAAGAGTATGACGAGTCTCTATCGGGCTGGGCCACGCAGCCACGCGTCGGCGCTTGGTGGAACCTCGATCCGCGTGAACCCGGCTCTTCGACACCGTACCTGGCCGGGAGCCTCTACACTAGGCTGGGTGGATATTCGTACGAGGATGACGGCATCGAGGAAGAGGACATGATTGAGGATCTCGAGGTGAAGCGCTTCCTCGGCGCCTCGCTAGGCGTTGGGCTGGAGGCGATGGTCACGGAAGGCCTGACCGTCTCCACCGAGGTCGGCCTCGACGCCTACAGCCTCAAGTTCATGGATGACAGCGCTGGCTTCGAAGCCAACACCTTGAACGTGTACGGGGCGCTTTTCTTGAATCTCTGGATATAGAATAGAGGCTCGTGCAGAGCAATGCCCCATTCCTCCTTGGCCGTCCTCCTAAGACTGGCCATAGCCAGCGCCCGTCGGCACCCACCGGCCCTTCATGATTTGCTCCAATAGGGCTCCAGAACCAGCAAAGCGCGACACGGTTGAGGGAGGAAGGGAGCACTCCTGCGCGATTAGGAATGCATGACGTATACAGGGAGAGCCGCATGAACCGCATCGCACAACTCAGCATGATGGCCGCCTTTGCAGCGCTCAGCTCGTCGTGCTCCCCCCCGGATGACCTGATCCCGGCCCCCCGCTCACGCGCGGAGCTCTACGACCTTATCGGCCGGATGGAGGATCAGCCCACCCTGTACCCCACGCTGGCCTGGCGGCTGCAGCGGACCCCCGAGGAGGATCTGCTGCGTCCTGACTTCCGCCTGCAGGTCCAGATCATCACAGAAGGTCAGAACGACCTGCCCACGCATACGCGGCATCGCATCTCCAGGCGCCTAGTGGGAGGTCGCTACTCTCTGACAGAGATTGAGTGGTTGCTCGAGCAGCCGGGAGTGCTCTCCGTCGGGGAATCCGATCGTGCACACCCGACGCTGGTCGACAGCACCGCGGACATCGGCATGTCCGCGGTGAGCAGCACCTGGACCGGCACGGGAGTGCTGGTGGGCATCATCGACACGGGCATCGACCTGGAGCATCCCGACTTCTGGGACTCCTCGGGCAACACCCGAATCCGTCACATCTGGGACATGAATGGACCTTCTGACGGCTCGAAAACGGGTTTCGAATGTACACAGGAAGAGATCCAGGACGGGATCTGTACCCACAGCGACGAGGATGGCCACGGCACGCACGTCGCTGGCACCAGCGCAGGAAACGGTGCTTCGAACATCGACTACACCGGCGTCGCGCCGGCTGCCGAACTGCTCATCGCAGATGTTTTCGCGGCAGATCCCAGCGATGGTAGTTCGATGGTGGATGTCTTCAGTGGATTGAACTCGATGATCGACGAGGCTGGTGGTGATCCGTTGGTTGTCAACATGAGCCTCGGAAGCCACCTGGGCCCGCATGACGGTACCTATGTCTACGACACGGCCCTCGACGAGGTCGTCTCCGATGGCACCCCGGTTGTGGTAGCCGCAGGGAACGAGGGCACCTTAGATGAACAGGACCACCACTTCGTCCACGTCTTCACGCCAGGAGAGAGCTACTCGTTCGACGTGAACCTGGACTGCCTGTCGGCCATCGACGGTGAGCCGGGGGTCACACAGACTACGATCGACGTCTGGTACGAAGCCGACGATCGCTTCACATTCAACGTGGCCTCACCCGATGGTGACAGCTTCCCGACCGACATCGGACCGAGCAGCAGCTCGGCCTTGGAGACCCTGAGTGCCTCAGGCGACGACCTGATCGCTGGCGCCGTCGTGCTCGGTGACCCCAACTCGACCTCGGGCAAGAACCGCCTCCAGGTACAACTATCAGACAGCGCGTCTGGACTGGTCACCTGCGGGACGTGGACCCTCACCTTCAATGCCGACGCCACGAGCCTGCCCGGTGGTGGGGAGCTGAACGGTTGGATGGATTACCACGACGGTGGACTCTCCGACGGAAGCGTCGCCACCACCATCGCCACCCCAGGCAGCTCACTCGAGGCGATCACCGTAGGCTCCTACGTCACGGCGGACCCTTGGGACTACTTCCCGGAATGCTGGTTCGTAGGTTGCGACGCCACCGCGGATATCGGCGATCTCTCGACCTTCAGCGGCCGCGGGCCCCTGCTGGATGGGGCCGCCACCCGAAAGCCCGAGCTGACGGCACCGGGAGAGTTCATCCGCTCTGCCTCGAGCGTATGGGACGCAGCCTTGCACACCGACTACCGGTATGATGCCGGTACCTCCCAGGCCGCCCCCCACGTCACCGGGGCCATCGCGCTCGCCCTGCAGAAGAACCCCGACCTGAGCCCCGAGGACCTCAAGGAGCTGCTTATCGACACCGCGCGCAGTGCGGACACCACCGCTCCCGACTCCGACTGGGGTGCAGGCAAGCTCGATGTCGAGGCCCTGCTGGATGCCGTGCCCGAGTCCGGGGGAACCCCGGTCGCCCTGAGCTGCAGCCTGTCTCCATCCTCGGTACTGGCTGGGGGATCGTCCGATGCCACACTGACCGTGCGCGAGGTCGACGCCTCGGGGTACACAGTCAGCGACACGGCCTCCATCAGCGCCGCAGTGACTTCGGGTTCCAGCTCCGCCTCGCTGAGCAGCTCGAGTCCGGTCTCCGCCTCTGCAGGGCGTGCTTCGTTCACCATCTCCCCGGGAAGTTCCGCTGGGACCGCCATGATCGAGGCCAGCGCTTCGGGGCTCACGTCCTGCACGGCATCGCTTTCGGTCTACGGCTCAAGTGGCCCCACCACCGTGGCGGGAGGATCCATCAGCAGCGACACGACCTGGACCCTGGCGGGCAGCCCCTACCTTGTGACTGGTGACGTGACCATCGAACCGGGAGCCACGCTCAGCATCGAGCCCGGGGTGACCGTGACCCCTTCGGCGCGGGTGGACCTCTTCGTGGAAGGGGCCGTAGACGCCCGCGGCACCGAGAGCCTGCCCATCACCTTCGCCTCCACCATGGCGGTGGCGGGGACTTGGGGTGGGATCGAGTTCGACGAAGACGCCGACGAGATGCGCTCCGCCTTCGAGTACGTGGTCTTCCAATACGGCGGCGCCACCTCCTACGGCATCGACTACCCACTACTGCTTCCGGCCAACGTAGATATCGTGCTGGGGGACCTGGTCTTCGAGGACAACCGCATCAACGCTGTGGCCATCGACAGTGGAAGCCACACCAGCGACATCACCTTCGGCAACCCGGACGTGCCCTACTTGGTGATCGGCGACCTCACGGTCGAGGAGAGCGCGACACTGACCTTCACCCCGGGTGCCTGCGTCAAGTTCGGCAGCGCGGTCGATGTGTTCGTCTACGGTGGACTGGTCGCCCAGGGAACATCCAGCCAGCCGATCACGCTCACTTCCTACCGAGACGACGACTCCTGCGTCTTCGGCGATGCGACCACGAACGACGCCGATGGAGCGGGAGGCACCGTTGGAGTGGCCGAGGACTGGGGAGGAATCGAGATCGCATCCGGAGCTCTCGACGGGCTGCTATCACTGGTTCACGTGGACTTCCTCTTCGCCGGGGTCGACTCCTACGGCGTGGACGCCCCCATCGTGTTGGACCCCACCGCCAACCCGGAAATCTCTGAGGTCTCCTTCGAAGAGTGCGTGCCCAACGCCGTTCTACTGTCCTCGGGCACATTCGACTCGGACATCCGCCTGGGAGCCATCGGAGGCCTGTCCTACATGCTGGTCGACGATCTCACGGTGGCTCCGTCGGCTACGCTCACCATCGACCCTGGAACCCACATCCAGTGCGAAAACGCGGTGGACATCAACGTGCAGGGCACGCTGAACGCCCAGGGCACGGAGGACGATCCGATCGTCTTCACCTCCTGGCGAGACGACACCCTCTGGGGCGACGCCGACGGCACGGGCTCATCCGTCGGCGTGGCCGAAGACTGGGGCGGGATCTACTTCGCGAGCAGCGCCTCGGCCGACTCGGTGCTGAGCCACGCAGCGATCCTCTACGCTGGCGCTGACAGCTACGCCGTGGACAACCCGGTCACGCTCCACCCGTATGTCCAGCCAGGGATCGACCACCTGGAGATCTCCGACTGCGAGCCGAATGCCATCGGGCTCGAGACAGGCTCCTACACCTCCGACATCAGCCTCGGGCCGTACGAGTGGCCCTAC
>CALDOK010000008.1 GCA_937912125.1 uncultured Pseudomonadota bacterium | reverse complement strand
GTACTGACCCTGCTCGATGCGGTTGATGTTCTGGGTCAGGCCGGTGATGCCGAGGACCAGCTCGTTGGCCGGAGCCTTGTGCACGCCGCGCTCGCCGTCGACGCGAGCATACAGACCTGCGACGTGGCCCGAGGGCGGCACGTACAGCTCGTTGCTGGTGGTCTTCTGCAGCTTGCGGCGGTTGGGGCCCTTGACCTGCAGGTGGTCCTGCTTGCCGTTGAACCAGCTGGGCTTGGTGATCTTGAACCAGGGCACGTAGATGGCGCCGTAGCCCTTGTCGGACGCGGGGATGTCCATGTCGCCAGCGGAGACCATGGGACCGTCGAGGATGGCGAAGCGATCCTTGCGGGTCTCACAGAGCTCGAGCATCTCCTTCTGCTGGAAGTCCTCGAGGCCTGGGGCCACCATCAGCGCCATGTCATCGACGTCGTCGAAGGCATACAGGCCGAGCTTGTCGGCCTGGTTCTCGCGGATGGAGCACATCAGGTTCTGGACGCCCATCATGTAGACATACGCCTTGCCGCCGCCGTTATCGAAGAAGCCGTTGATGGCCGCGACGAAGTTGAACACGGAGGGCTCGGACAGCCAGTCACGGAACTGCTTCTGCAGGTCCTCGTTGCTGGACAGCGCCTCGAACACGGCGTCGGCCGCGTCGTCCATGTCCTCGAAGGTCTGACCGATGAGCTCTTCCACCGGCACCGTCTCGATGAGGTACTGGGCGAAGAAGCTCTGCAGCCAGCGGAAGAACTCGGCCTTGTTGGTGACGGCCACGGGCGGCACCGAGTACTCGGAGCGCATGGCGGCACCACGGGCGGCCTTGAACTCGTAGCCGTAGACACCCAGCACGTCGGCTGCGGTCTTGGGCTGCGCGGCCCGGCTGGCCAGGGCGAAGGTGTCGAAGACGGCGTTGAGGAGATCCTCGACGGCCTGGTCGGAACCGGAGACGACCTTACCCTTGACGTCGACGATGGTCTCGCTGACTTCGAGGGTCTGCTCTTCCCAGGAGATCTTGACCTTGCCCTTGCCACCGGCCTCGAACTTCGGGGCCTTGGCGCCGGACCTGGGGGCACCGTGGAGCTCGAAGAGCGCCTTGATGTCGCGGACCTGGCTGCGCTTGAACTGGAAGGCCTGAGTCAGGGCCGTGCTGGCTTCCGCCGCATCGCCCTTGATGGCTCCCTTGTCGTCCATCAGCTGGGGAACGATCTTGCCGGCGAGCTCCTTGGTACCATCGCTGCCCGTGATCGCGATCGCGTCTACGGGCGGCTTGTACGGGAACAGACCGATGAAGCCGGGAACGGACGTGGGAACGGACGCGATGGGCTTGGCACCGCTGTCGACCTCACGAATATAGACTCCTGGGGTGTGGTATTCCATCGTAGACCTCACTCCTCACTTTCTGAAATGTCGCTCAAGCGACGATGACCGTGGCCTTTCGGCCCCGGCTGGGACATGGCCGGAGGCGAGGGCGTACCGCCCTTGATCCGACCGGAAGGGGACTCGTTCAGGCGGCCCTCGGCGCGGGGAGGCGCCGACTGCAACGCATGAGGCATCTTGATGCTGGTTCCGCCGCTGCCGGCGTAGAGGGGACCATCCAAGGCGATCCTGGCCCGATAGGTGAGGAACGGGCGGAAGGGCGCCTCCATGATGGTGAACATGTTGATGCCGTCGGGCACCGTGAGATCGTCCACGAGCGCCATGGAGACCTTCTCCATGAACAGCTCTTCGTCACCATCGATGGCGGTGGGGTCGTAGTCGCGCCCCAGGGAGTCCACCGAGCGGCCCTCGGGGAGGTCGAAGCGCCGGGGACGGTAGATGAGGTGGGTGGCCTCGTGCAGGCGCAGGATGGTCCAGCCCAGCAGGCGCTCAGCGTCGGAGCGGAAGCGCGCGTGGGCGGTGATCAAGTAGAAGAGATCGAGGATCAGCGGGGGCCGGTGGTAGTACACCGGGGCGCCGTTCTCGACATCACCGGTGAGGATGGGCGCCACGCGGAAGCGCTTGCGGTTCTGCAGCGCCGTGTTCTGCACCACTCGGTACATGTAGACGTAGATGACCTCTTCGCGGTCCTTGGGGACGTACTTGAGGTCTTCCTCGATACGCGGGGTGGCGTCGGAGACATCCCAGCCGTCGAGCAGGAAGCGCTGGATGGACTCCGTCACCTCTCCGATGACGTTCCGGCCGCTCATTGGGCCGTGCGCTGGGCGCTCGTCCATCGTACCACCGCTCATTCAGCTTCTCCGTCACCAAGGCACCCTGAGGCGTAACGCGCCGCGAGGCCGCGTGGGACAAGGGGATAACTTCCGCGTGGGCGAAGCAGGGCAGGCGAGGAAAACGGCGGACGATCCGTGGCTTCGCGCACGATGGTCAGAGCGTCTTCGCGGACGTAGCGCTCCAATCGTTCACGCGCCTCACGCACCTGCTTGCGGCGGGCCCAGCCCGGCGACAAGGCGTAGGGGGTCTTGACCACCCGGATGAGCTGCGGGGCGTTGGGCTCGGTGCGAGCCAGGCGCCGGGGAGAGCGGGTGCTGGTCTCGATGAACTGGCGCGGTTCCCACCGCTCGAAGGGCGGCTCGTGAACGGCTCGCTCGGTGCGGGCGTGAAGCCGAAGGACCATCTCCGGGAGCCCGTGAAGGTTGCCGCCGATGACCGGCCTGTCGAGCCTGCGGAAACGATCGGACAGGGCTGCTCCAGGGGTGGTGGACCGATGGGGACGTGCCACCTTCGCAGGCTCGTGGGGCAAATGCAAGGGCGCTCGCCGGCCTCTGCCTGAAAGCCTCCGCCAGAGGGGATAGAGTGGACTCATGGCCACTCAGACCAAGCGCACCAACAGCCGCCGCAAGCCGAAAGGCAGTGGCCGCGCAGGCGATGGAAAGGGCCCAGGGAGCCAGGCCGATCTGCTCCAGGCCATGGCCAAGGGCCTGGGCAACCGCGAGCTCGAGCAGCGCCTGCAGCGCGCCAGCGGCCGCCGTGACGACCTCCTCTCGCTGATCGCCGACAGGCTGCAGAAGATCCGCCAGGTCCAGATCCAGGAATCCGTGCTGCTTCAGCAGAAAGACAAGTGGTGGCGCGACGCCGCGTGGCGCGAACCCGGGGTCTGGTCACCGGAACCCGAGCGCTGGGCCGCCGTGGCCAAGGAATACCGCCAGGCCATCGAGGCCTTGTGCAGAGGCGATCTCGCCCGCGGCGCACGCCTGTTGGAGCGCGCCATGGACACCGAGCACAAGGCCATCGAGGCCGTCCCCCACGGGCTGGGCCTGCACCCCGACGAGGCCGGCGCACAAGCAGAGGCGGCGCTGGGCCCGCAGGCCACCGACGGCGTGGACGAGGGCGAAGGCTGCCCCGAGTGCGAGCGCAGCGCCGATCTGAAGGCGGCGCGCGAGATCGAGCGCTTCACCCACACGGCCCGCCCCCTCCGCGGCATCAAGGTCGAGCTGCACACCACTCCGTGGTGGGAAGAAGAGGAAGAAGAGGAGGAGGAAGAGGGCGAAGGCTAGCTCACGCTTCCAGGTACCCTCGGCGCGGGCTATGATGGGCTACCCGGAGGGTCCGATGGCAGACGGAAAGTCCACACCCGGCGACAGCGTGGTCTCGAGGCTGGCGGCTCGCTCGTCTCGCGCCCCCCTCTCTCGACGCGCGATGCCCGGCGGCGGCGAGGTCTGGGAAGGCCCCCTCGCCACGCGCGCGCTCAAGGCCCTGGGCGCACGCGCCATGACCGTCGACTCGAACATCATCGTCGGCGACGACTTCGATCCCTCCACCCCGGAGTCCCAGGCGCTCTACGCCCACGAACGCTTCCACCAGCAGGTCAGCGGCGGCGCCGGCTCCCACCACGGCAACGACGCCGAGGAACAAGCGGCCCGCGCGGTCGAGGGTATGGTGCTGCACCGCGCCGCCACCGGCGGCACCGAAGCCGGCTCGGCCTTCGCGGGCTCCGACGTCAAGGACCTGCCCACCGCGCCCGACGCCCCGGCCAACCCGGGTGAGGGTGCGAACGAGCGCTCCCCCGACCCCTCCGCTGGCTACCAGGCGCTGCAGGGCCAGGGGCTGACCCACCTGGACATCATCGACAAGCTGTCCTCGGCCTGCGTCGACGTGATGGACGAACAAGATCGCACCCGCCACGACCGCGCGGGCGACATCAAGGGCGGGTTCTGAGCGGGTCACCGGCCGCCAACCACGGCCCTGGATGCAGGGACGGACTTTACGTCCGCCCGCCGCTGCGGCACGATCGGACGCCGAGAAGGATGGGCGAGCCCCACCCCCACCCCCAGCCCCGCAGGAGTCCCAGGTGGCCACCGTCTTCGAAGAGCTGACCCGCCGGCTGAGGCGCACCGATCTGCTGCTGATGCGCGCCGTGCGCCGGCAGCGCCAGCGCAGCACCATGAAGAAAAAGGCCAGCTACTGGGGCTCGGTCATCGAGGAGACCGAGGTCGACGCCCTGCTACGGGAACACGGCGAGATCGACTTCCCGGTCATGGACGACGGCCTCGAGTCGGCCCTGGGGGCCAGCCTGGCGCTGCGGGACAACCCGGGCGGCCGCATCGGCCGGCTGCGAGACGCCTTCGGCCTGGACGGCGATGAGATCGACCTGGTGCTGCTGGCCCTCGCCCCGGAGATCAGCGCCGGCTACGCCCGCGTCTTCGCCTACCTCAACGACAACCTCAACCAGTCCTACCTCACCGTCGATCTGGCCACCCGCGTGCTGCGCCGCGACCGACGGGCCCGCCTCTCGCTGCTCTCCCGGCTCATGGGCTCTTCGCCCCTGATGCGGTACCGGCTGCTGCTGCTGCACCCGCAGGACGGCGTCGAGACCCACACGGCTCGGCGACTGCACCCCTCCCAGCGCTTCCTGCACTGGCTGCTCGAGGAGCAGGAGCTGCCGGCCTCCATGGGCTTCAGCCCCTTGAGCACCGAGCACGAGCCCTTCATCCCGGCCGGTACGCGCAAGCGCGTCGACGAGCTGGCTCCAGGCTTCCACAAGCCCATCACCCTGGTGGTGGTCGGCTCCACCATCGGCGCCCGCGAGGGCGTGGCCATGGCCGTGGCCCGGCGCATGGGCCGCCCCCTGGTGCGGGTGGACCTCGAGCGCTGCAAGGACTACCTCGAGCAGCCCTACGACCTGCTGCGCGAGCTGCGCCTGAACCGCGCCGTGCCCTACATGGTCAACGTGATCGCCAGCCAGGAAGACCCCACGGTCCGCAACCAGATGATGGCCCTGGGAGCTGCCGTGGCTCAGCTCCCCTACCCTGTGCTCGTGGGCGGCTCGGACCGCCGCGCCGTCGGCGCCCTGCTGGGGGGCGAGCGCCCCTCCATCACCGTGCAGGTGCACCGCTCGAGCCTCCCCGAGCGCCACGAAGCCTGGACCGCCGCCTTCGGCTCCCGCGACTGGGCCCTCACCAGGGCCGACGAGATGGCCGAGCGCTTCTACTCGGTGGGCGGCACCACCATCCCCCGCATCCTCGACCGAGCCCTGGCCGAGAGCGGCGGAGAGGAGCCCGATGCCGACGCCTTGTGGGCCGCCGCACGCGAGGAGTCACGCCCGGAGTTCCGAGGGCTGGCGCTGCACATCGTGCCGTCCTTCAACCTGGACGACCTGATCCTGCCGGTCAAGACCAAGGGCCAGCTACAGCACCTCATCGACTACCTGGCCCACCAGGAGATGGTCTTCCACCACTGGGGCATGTCCAAGATCCGAAGTCGCGGCTACGGCATCAAGGCCCTGTTCTCCGGCGGCCCCGGCACCGGAAAGACCATGGCCGCCGAGGTCATCGCTGGCGCCCTGGGCCTCGACCTGTTCCGCGTGGACTTGAGCTCCGTCATCTCTCGCTGGGTGGGTGAGACCGAGAAGAACCTGCGCGAGATCTTCGACGCGGCCGAAGGCGGCACCGCCATCATCCTGTTCGACGAAGCCGACGCCCTGTTCGGCTCCCGCGGCGAGGTCAAGCAGGCCCAGGACCGCTTCGCAAACCAGGAGGTCAGCTTCCTGCTGCAGAGGCTGG
The DNA here is from genome assembly GCA_937912125.1 of uncultured Pseudomonadota bacterium. Lineage (GTDB taxonomy): Bacteria > Myxococcota_A > UBA796 > UBA796 > JAFGLY01 > CALDOK01. The sequence goes on along the minus strand of CALDOK010000008.1, from coordinate 12,296 downwards.
AGGTCTTCGAGGGCTGCGCCATCCTGACCACCAACCTGCAAGAGAACATCGACGAGGCCTTCCTGCGCCGCTTCGGCGCGGTCATCGAGTTCCCCATGCCCACCGCAGCCGAGCGCTCCCAGCTGTGGCAGCGAGCCTTCCCCGAAGACACCCCACGGGGCGACGACCTGGACCTCGAGAACCTCGCCAAGCAGTTCACGCTGGCCGGCGGTTCCATCGTCAACTCAGCCATCAACGCCGCGATCCTCGCAGCCCGCGACGGCGAGTCGGTGGGCATGAAGCACGCCGTCCAGGCGGTGGCCCGCGAGCTGGTCAAGATGGGCAAGCAGGTCAGCCGCGTACACTTCGGCGACTTCTACGACGAGGTCAAGGAGATCAGCAGCTAGCGGGATCACCGGCCAGCGGCGGCGTCCTCGCGACGAAGCTGCTCCAGGATGTCGGGCGGGACGAGGTAGAGCACCTCGGTGAAAGACCCGCGATGGCCAGGGCAGCTCGCGTGGTGCCAGCGGGCCAGCTGCAACGCGGATCTGGCCGCGGCGAGATCCCAAGGCAGGGCCTGACCCTCCACGGCCATGGTCTCCAGCACCGCGGCGAGGCGGAGCACCTCCCCGCAGCTGGTCTTCGAACCCAGGGCCAGGATGTCCGCCAACAGGTCACTGGACCCCGAGATCGGCCCGGTCCAGGCCTCCGTCTCGAGGAGCCCGGCGGTCGTCGAGCTCACCTTGTAGGCGATCCCGGGCACCGTGGGCAGCAGGCGCTCGCAGGCAGAGAGCCAACAGCCCTCCAGCGATCCACCCACCCCGGGCAGATCGTCCAGGCAGAGGTGATGGAGTTGCCTGGCGTCGCGCCCGGGGTCCATCTCCTCGACCCGCCCCAGGCAGTGTTCCAGGCTGCAGGCGATGGCCTTGTCGTACCCGGAGTGCCGCGCCCCCTCCCGGTCGGGCAGCAGCGGCGCACAGGGATGGTTCGGGTGATCCCGGAGCTCATCGACGTCCACGATGGCGTCGTCGGGCACCGGGGTCGCGCAGCCAGTCAGCGCAAGCAGGGTGATGATGAGGTGTCGCGCGTTCATGGATCCTCCTCAGCGGCGCTGCCGCTGGATGATGTCGCCGAAGCGACCAGAGATGACCTCGAGCTCCCCCCGCCGGGCGGAGACCTCGTGCTGGGAGGACTCGAGACCGTGATGGACGCTGCGGTACAGCTCCGCAGGGCCGCTGAGCTGCTGCCGCAGCGTGATGAGCCAGGCCTGCTCGGGCCGGGCGCGGGAGGCCGCGCCGATCACGTCCATGGTGGTGACGCTGCGATCCATGGCGGCCTGCAGGGGACCCTCGACCCCGACGAGGCTGCGATGGGTGGCGTGGATCCGTGCCAGGTTCTCCATGGCCTGGCCCACGTCTCCCTGCAGCGCCTGGCCCTGCATCGCCGCCGCCAACCCCATGGTCCGCCCCAGGTTGCCCAGCCCGACCACGTAGTCGTCGCGTCGGCGGCGGGCGTCCTGCTCGTGCCCGTCGATGGCGTGGACCGCCAGGGTGTACTCCCCCAGATCCTTGCGAATGTGCTCGGCGCGGGCCAGCTCTCCCCAGGCCTCCTCGGAGGAGGTCAGGGCTGACAGCTCGCCCGCCAGCATGTGCAGCTCGTCCTCGTAGGCCACCCTCGCGACGAACCCGACGACCTTGTGGGGCTCGCTCACCAGATCGAGGACGCTCTCCTTGACCTCGTCGCTCTCGCCGTTGGTCATCCCCTTCCCCAGCCGGTAGCCCGCGGCGCACAGCCGCATCACCTCACCGAGCTTGTCGCAGACGGCGATGACCTTCTCGATGTCCTGCTTCCGCTCGGCGACGCCGGCGGCCTCGATGGCGACCGCCCGGGCCCGCATCTCGGCGATGGCGGCGCTCATCCCGTGGCTCTGCACCTCGAGCTGCGCCATCAGGTCCCCGGGGGTCTCCTCGATGTCGGCCAGCAGGACCCCCTCCATCGCCCCAAAGCCCGTCGTGGCGAACGCCTCGTCCACAAGCGCCAGGTCGCGCTCCATGTCCTCCGCGTCCCACATCAGCCCCCCCTGCTCGTCCTGCCCCGCGAGGCCGCCCCCCAACAGCAGGGCGCGGGTGGCACCAGCCTCGAGCAGGGCCTCGTCCACCAGGCGCCGCACGCTCTCGACCACGGCGCCGTCGGCTCGCGCGCGCAGCCCAAGGGCCTGGTACAGGCGCACGTCCCGCACATACAAGGCCTTCTCGCTCAGGTACTGCTCCTGGCCGCCTCCGAAGTGGTACCAGCGGTTGCTGGCATCCTCGAAGTGCGCCATGCGATCTACGGCCTGCTCTCCCAGGGACAAGACGAAGTCCTCGGTCTGCTGGAGGACGACGCCGAGGTCCGCAGCAGCGATGGGAGGCCCCTCAGCAGCGGCGGCCTCCCGGCAGGCGTCCATGCTCCCCAACGGCGGCGGCGGTGCCACCGCCTGCCCTTCCCCCTCCAAGCCGGCCAGGGCGGCGCGCTCGCTGTTGCCGGCGCTGGCGTAGCGCTCGTCGAAGTCGGGCTCCTCGGTGGCCGAGCGCGCTGGGACCTGCTGGAGGCTGGGCTCCCAGTGGACGACCTGCTGTTGCCGTTGCTTGCTCTGCTGCTGCTGGTGGGCCAGGCTCATGGCGGCCTCCTGCTGGGGTCGCCAGAGCACAACGCAAGACCGGTGCCAGTCGAAAGCGGGCGTTTGTCCGTTCAGGATCGTCGAACTGACGGACGGATCGTCGAAGTGTTGACACCCCGTTCGACACCCCCTTCGGGGCTTGGGCCCAGGGGTGCTACACTCGGCCCGAGGATCGAACCATGACCCCTGCCATCCTTCTCTTCGCCCTGCTGGCCTGCCGTACCCCCGACAAGCCCGACGACACCCAGCCCTCTACCGACGACACCGGCCCGGTTCCGGTGGACGCCGACGGCGACGGCTTCAGCGCGGACGAGGACTGCGACGACAGCGACGCTGCCATCCATCCCGGCGCCGATGAGGCCTGCGACGGCGTGGACAACGACTGCGATGATGAGGTGGACGAGGGGCTGCTGGGCACCTGGTACGCCGACGCCGATGCCGACGGCTGGGGGAACATCGACGCGCCATCGAAGGCCTGCGAGCAACCGCCGGGGACCGTGGACGGCCCGCGCGCCACGGACTGCGACGACGACAACGCCGAGGTCCACCCCGAGGCGGCCGAGCGCTGCGATGGGCTGGACAACGACTGCGACGAGCTGATCGACGAAGATCTGCAGGAGCTGTGGTACGCCGACGCCGACGGCGATGGCTTCGGCTCCGCCGAGCGCACCCTCGAGAGCTGCGACCCCGGCGACGGCTGGGTGGCGAGCGCCGGTGACTGCGACGACAGCAGCTCGAGGGTCCACCCCCACGCCCCCGAGCTCTGCAACGACGCCGACGATGACTGCGACGGCTTTGTCGACGAGGAGCTCGAGGCCACCTGGTACCAGGACGCCGACGGCGACGCCTACGGTGATCCCACCACCACCACCTTCGACTGTGAGCCCGCGGCCGGATGGGTGGAGGACGGGACCGACTGCGACGACGCCAACTCGGACATCCACCCCGGTGCCGACGAGCGCTGCAACGGCTACGACGACGACTGCGACGCCCTCACGGATGACCAGGACAGCCCCGTGGCGGATCTCGCCACCTGGTACCTGGATGCCGACGCCGACGGCTACGGTGACGACTCGGCCACCACCCAGGCCTGTGATCAGCCCAGCGGCGCCAGCGCCCTGGCCGGCGACTGCGATGACGCCGACCCGGCCATCAACCCCGGCGCCAGCGAAGAGGACTGCACCGACCCCACCGACTACAACTGCGACGGCTCCACCGGCTACGCCGACCTGGACGGCGACGGCTGGGCAGCCTGCGAGGACTGCGACGACACCGACGCGGCCATCAACCTCGACGGCGTCGAGCGCTGCGACGGCGCGGACAACGACTGCGACGGCGACGTGGACGAAGACGACGCCGTCGATGTGGCGACCTGGTACGCCGACGCCGACGGCGACGCATACGGTGATCCGCTCACCACCACCCAGGCCTGCGACCAGCCCAGGGGCTACGTCTCCATCGCCTACGCCACCGACTGCGACGACGCCGACGCCGGGGTCCACCCGGCGGGGGCCGAGGACTGCGACGGCGTGGACGACGACTGCGACGGTGACGTGGACGAGGGGGTGACCGACACGTTCTGGGCTGATCGCGACGGCGACGGCTACGGCGACGCCAGCGACGCAACCGAAGCCTGCACCGCACCCAGCGGCTACGTCCCGGATGGCGCGGCCGCCACCGAGGACTGCGACGACGGCGCGGCCACCGTCAACCCCGGGGCCACCGAGGTCTGCAACGAGACGGACGACGACTGCGACGGGGCCGTGGACGAGCCCGACGCGGCGGATGCGGCCACCTGGTTCCGCGACGGAGACCGCGACGGCTATGGGGACGCCGCAGCCACCACCGTCGCCTGCGACCAACCCAGCGGCTACGCCTCCGACGCCTCGGACTGCGACGACGGCGATGACGACATCCACCCGGGCGCCGACGAGCACTGTGACGGCGCGGACGAGGACTGCGACGGCGACGTGGACGACAACCCCGTGGACGCCGACACCTGGTATGGCGACGCAGACGGCGACGGCTACGGCGACGCCGGCGACAGCGTCCAGGCCTGCAGCCAGCCCAGCGGGTCGGTGGCCGACTCCAGCGACTGCGATGACGGCGACGCCGCCACGAACCCCGGCGCCTCCGAGATCTGCAACGGCGAAGACGATGACTGTGATGGGCTGACCGACGACGACGACGCTGGCGTCCTGGGGGGCAGCGCCTGGTACGCCGACGCCGACAACGACGGCTACGGCTCGAGCGCCTACAGCACCGTGGCCTGCGACCAACCCAGCGGCTGGGTGGCCGACTCCAGCGACTGCGATGACACCGACGACGACGCCTGGCCGGGCAACGACGAGCGCTGTGACGGCGCCGACAACGACTGCGACGGCGACGTGGACGAGGCCGACGCCATCGACAGCGGCACCTGGTACACCGACGCCGACGCCGACGGCTACGGAAGCGCCGGCACAGCCACCCGAGCCTGCGACCAGCCCAGCGGGTCGGTCCCCGACGGGACCGACTGCGACGACAGCGACGCGGGTTCCAACCCCGGCGCCGCCGAGCTCTGCGACGGCGTGGACAACGACTGCGACGGCGCGGTGGACGACGACCCCACCGACGGCGACACCTGGTACGACGACCTGGACGGCGACGGCTACGGCGACGCCAGCAGCGCCCAGGTCACCTGCAGCCAGCCCAGCGGGACCGTGAGTGACAGCGCCGACTGCCACGACGACGATCCCACCGCCTACCCAGGCTCCACCACCACCGAGGTGCCCTTCGACGGGGTGGACCAGGACTGCGACGGCAACGACCTCTGCACCGATCTGAACTGCGACGGGCGGCCGGACCTGCTCTTCCCCAGCTACCGCTCCGACAGCACATGGAGCACCAACAGCCGCGCGTTCTTCGGCACCGGCTACGGCTTCGCGGCCAGCTACGGGGTCACCCTGGAGGGCGTCGGTCCCCTCTCGGCCCTGGTCGAAGATCTCGACGATGACGGCTACCTGGACATCGCGCTGGGTGGCTACTACGACGGAACCACCCGCCTGGTCGATTCCTATGTCTACTGGGGCTCGGCGGCCGGCTACTCCACCAGCGATCGCAGCGTCCTGAACACCGAGGGGGTCATCAAGGTGGCCAGCTCGGACCTGAACGGCGACGGCTACACGGATCTGGTCTTCGCCAGCCACTACGGCACCAGCTACGCCAGCACCTCCATGATCTACTGGGGCTCGGCCTCGGGCTACGACGACGCGGACCGCACCGAGCTGCAGACCTACGGTGCCTATGATCTCGAGATCGCCGACCTGGACGGCGACGGCTGGGAGGAGCTGATCTTCGCCCAGTACTACTCGGGCAGCAGCCACGTCCTGAACTCGTACATCTACTGGGGGTCGGCCTCGGGCTACTCCACCGCCGATCTCACCGGCCTGTACACCACGGGCGCCGTGGACGTCGAGGTGCTGGACCTCAACGGCGACGGCTGGCTGGACCTGGCCTTCGCCTGCTACTACTCGGGCTCGAGCTACGGGACCTATTCCTACGTGTACTGGGGCTCGTCCACCGGCCCCGACAGCACCAACTACGACGCCCTGTACACCTACGGCGCCTGGGACATCGACGCGGGCGATCTGGACGGCGACGGCTACACCGACCTGGTCTTCGCCAGCTACTACTCGGGCTCGAGCTACGCCAGCACCAGCTACGTCTACTGGGGCAACTCCGGTGGGTACAGCGCCGGCGACCGCACGGGCCTGACCACCTACGGAGCCCGGGGCGTGGTGGCTGAGGATCTCGACCTGGATGGCTGGGACGAGCTGTTCTTCGCCCAGTACTACTCAGGCTCCACCTACAGCTTCAGCTCCTACCTCTACCAGGGCACCTCCTCGGGCTACTCCAGCAGCGACCTGACCGGGATCGCCACCGAGGGGGCCTTCCGAGCCCAGGCCGCCGATGTGGACCAGGACGGCTGGCCCGACCTTGTGATCAACAGCTACTACGACGGCAGCTTCTCGCTGGACTCCTTCGTCTACTACGGCAGCGCCTCGGGCTTCTCGAGCACCGACCGTGACGATCTGCCTGTGGACGGTCCCTGGGGCCACGCGGTGGTGGTGGGGCTGTAGGCGGGAGCCCCAACGGGCCCGATCGACGGTCGCCCTGTGCTCAGTCCGCAGCCGGCTCGGCGACGGGCTCTGTTGGCTCGGCGGCGGGCTCAGCCGGCTCGGCGGAGGGCTCGGCCCGCTCCGGGATGGCTTCGATGCGTTGCAAGCTGGCCACCTCACGGAAGTGGTCGGTGGGGCTCGAGTAGGCGGCGCCAGCGGTGAAGCGCCCCACCACCATGGACTCCCGGCTGACCAAGACACCCGCGGTCTGGTCGAAGACCGCATGGCCCGCCAGATCCACCGCGATGGTCTTGGTGCCGTCGGACTCCACAGACAAGCCGTAGGCCACCGTGCCGCGACCATCCGTGGCGATGGCCACCTCGCCGCCCTCGCTGGACTCCACGCTGTGCTTGATGATCACCGCGCCCGCGGTGCCGTAGGAGGTGCGCAGCTGGGTGATGAGCGGCGATCCGCCCTGCTTCCAGGGCTTGCCCTTGTCGTCTCCAGCCTTGGGCAGCTCGAGCTCGAGCTGGCCGAAAGGCAGCACCATCAACATGCGCATGGCGTCGATGACCTGGCTCTCGCGCTCGCTGCGGGACTCGAAGGTGCGGATGTCGAAGCTCTTGATGCGGCCCTTGAGAGACATCTGGAAGGTGCCCGCGGCCTGGTTCAAGAAGCCCTCGTACTCGTCGAAGATGGCGTTGAGCTTGGCCTGTTCGTCGCCCAGCGCCGTCCCCGAGATCTCCACGTTGTGGAACCCACACTCCAGGGCCCAGCCCTTGGACAGGACCTCGACCACCCGGCAGCTGAGGTCCACGGCGAGGTTGGTCTGGTGGGCGCGCGCCTCGAGGTTGGCCACGGCCTGGTGCCAGTCGCCATCGTCGCGTTCGCGCGTGACCTCGGCGTGGTAGTTGACCACCTGGCCGGGCTGCCAGGCCCACGCGAGGGGTTCGGCAGAGGCGATGGTGGAGACGAGGGCGAGGACGAAGGCAGACATGCAGGACTCCCGAGTACGGACCCGTCTGGGCCTGTACCGCGACGCCAGCGTACCGTCGACCTCGGCGATGCGCCCAGCGGCCGCGCCGTGAGGTGCGAGGTCAGCGAACCTTCTGAGCGATGCCCACCCGCAGCGAGAAGCCGCTGAGGGTGTCGTTGCCCCCATCCAGCTCCTGCCAGGCTGGCAGCTCGTTGCCCTTGAACCAGTCGGCCCCCACCCGCAGCCAGGTGGTGCGGCCGAGGGGGAAGCCGAACCACACCTGCGCGCCTATGCCGCCGTGAGCCGGGGTCATGAGGCCCACCGGCATAGCCACCACGAAGCTCGGCCGCCGGGGCCGCAGCCGCAACACGTAGAAGCCTGGCGCCAGGGTGATCCGTCCGAAAGAACTCGCGACCATGTTGGTGTGGGTGGCCACGTCGCCGTACTCGATGCCTGCCCGGCCCGTGGCGTCGTGAATGGCCAGCTCGAACAAGCCGGCCCAGCGCCTCCAGACCAGCTCGGCCCCCAGGTCGATGATGGTGGCCGCTGCGCCGTGAGGGTCGACGCCGTCGGACTCCGCGAAGGCGGTGCTGCCCAGCAAGCCCGCGCCCAGGCCGAGGTCCACCAGCACGCTCACGCCAGGCTCGTACTCACCCAGCTTCCAGGGCTCGGGGCCCTCGAGCAGGTAGACCTGAGGGCTGCCACGCCCACTCCAGACGCCCAGGTAGAAGGGGTCGTCCGGGTCCTGAGCGCGCAGGGCGTCCACCCGGTCCTTGACCGGCTGAGGCACGTCGAGCAGGTTGCCCGTGAGCACACGCTCGGTGGCGCGCTCGAGGTCGGCCACGCTGACCAGGCCCTGGAGCTCCAGGCGCTGGCCCGGCACCAGGTCCAGGATCACGGGCGCGGAGACGGCATCTCCCAGCAGCACATGCACACGATGGCGACCCGGCAGCAGATCGATGTTCTCCACCTGGCCCGCCGGAACGCCGTCCACCATCAGCACCGCGCCCGCGGGCAAGCCCAGGGGCGCCAGCACAGCGCCGCGCCTGCCCAGCAGGCGCTCACGTTGATCCACGAAGGCCTGGTAGCTGGCCTGGTCGGGGAGATCCTGGCGGGAGGGCTGGCGCTCCGGGGACAGCGCCACGGCGTCGGCCCAGGGCTGCAGCAGGCGCTCGCCGTCGAGCTCGACCAGGTAGCTCTCGGCAGCCTGGGCGCGCTCGCGCTCCTGTGGGGACCAGGCCCAGTACACCGCCGCCCCCTGCAGCAGCAGCGAGCTGTACAGCTGGTCGCGCGCGGCCTGTTCGGCGAGCATGCCCACCCCGGCCGCGGCCTCGCCCAGGCTCCAAGCGATGTCCCGCTCCACGTCGAAGGCCCCCCAGCGGGCCCGGCAGTCCGCCATCACCACGCCGAGATCACCCTGCGCCTGCTCCGCCAGGGACAAGGCCCGAGGTTCTCTGGGCCAGGCCAAGGCGCTGACGTCCTGGTGGCTGGCGGGCCCTGTGGTGCGCTCCACCTGCTCGAGCTCGGCCTGGGGGGGGAGCGGCCCGAGCCACTGCACGCGGCTGGCGCTGGCCGCACCCGGCAGGGCGAGCAACAGCAGCGCTGCCAGGAGCGGCTTCGCGGGCACGTCGACCCCGATCAGAAGGTGAGCCCAACGCCGACGGTCATGCCGAACACCGGGTAGATCTTGTAGGTCTCGCCGTCGGGGATGGACAGGCTGCGGCCGTTGGCGACGAGCATGCCACCCCGCAGGTCGATGTCGATCAAGGGCCGCACGCGCTCACCGCCCTCAGGCGCGGGAGACTGCAGGGCCCAGCCCAGGTTCAGGGTGGGCTGGATGCCGTGGGGGATGTTCTTCCAGCCCACGCGGAAGCCGATGCGCGGCCCGAAGCCCAGGCCCGCGTCCCGACCCAGCACCACGGCGGACCCGAAGTAGAGGTTCCGGTTGAGCTTGCGCTGGTTGTAGACCTCGTAGATCTCGCCGCTGCAGTCCCAGTCCCAGATGGCGTTGCCGTCCTCATCGACCGTCCCGGTGTCGATGTAGCGACAGCCGGTGAGGCCCACGGTGGAGTCGTTGTTCTTGCCGAACTGGTAGTACTCGACCCAGCCCTCGGTGGTGTCGGCCAGGTTGAAGGCGGTCTCGAAGCCCACGTTGACCATCAGGCGGTTGTAGTGGCCGCGCAGCTCGAAGTTGATGGGCAGCTCACCGGCGGCGGTCTCGATGTCCACATGGTTGCGGACATCGATGTACATCGACTCGGCCTCGGACTGGGTGACCTCCTCGTCGAAGCTGGGGATGGCGCTGTTGTAGACGATGCCACTCGAGACCAGGAAGGCGAAGCGCACGGGGAAGCCGTCACCGGCGCCACCCACCAGGGACAGGTTGGCCACCTTGCGGTCATAGCGCCAGATCCAGGTCTTGTTGGGGTTCCCGTACTGGGGCACCGCGATGTAGATCTCGGACTTGGCGTGCAGCTTGGCGTAGATGGACAGGTAGTTGAGGATGTCGCCGTCGAGCTCGGGGCTGCACTCGTTGGGGTGCAGGAAGAGCTGGTCGATGAAGTCGATGCCCATGCGCTTCCGGGCGTTCTGCATGACCGGGTAGAACTTGTCGTCGAGCTTGGTGACCTCGAGGCGCTCAGACAGGCCGTGGCCGGTGTCGAGGCGCTTGAGGTAGATGTCGGTGCGGCCGAGGAACACGGGCACCTGAGCGTTCTCGTCGGGCTCCACGGGCAGGCCGTTGAAGAGCAGCTCGTAGGTGTCGGCGAAGGCGTCGCTGTCCCAGCTGTCGTCCAGCTCGAGATCGACCTTGATGGTGGGGTAGGCGCCGCGCTGCAGCTGGTCCAGGTAGTAGTTCAGGGTGGCCAGCAGCTCCTGGTCGGTGACCTTGGACATCAGGCCGGGCTCTTGCTGGGCCAGGCAGGCCGCCAGGTACCAGTAGTAGTTGACGGGCTGGTTGCCGATCTGCTCGAAGAACGGCGGGGTGGGGAGGTTCTGGTTCTCGGCCGCCCGCCCGATCTGGGTGTAGAGCAGGAACAGAGGCTCGCGCAGCTCGAGGCGGTCCACGAACCACAGCAGCTCGACCATCTGCTTGAGCTCCTGGGCCTTGAGGCCCCACTCGTGGGGCTGCAGCTGGCCGTAGCCGACGCCCTCGATCTGGGAGATGGCGTCGAGCACGGGCTGGATGTTGGCGTCGGGGACCAGGGCGGGCTGCATGGCCGGCACCACGGTCTTGTCCTTGAGCTTGCGCCCGTTCTGGTAGAGGTCGACCTCGGGGAAGAACAGGGCGTCGGAGCGGTCGATGCGGCTGCGCACCACCCGGTGGACGCTCTCGTCCAGGTAGTCCGTCTCGGTGTCGGACCAGCGCAGCACGATGACGCGGGCCATCTTGTCCTTCTTCTTGCGCTCTTCTTCGGCCAGACGCTCCGCCTCTTCGGCGGACACCTCACCGCCGCCGCCGCCATCATCGGACTTCTTGTGGGCCACCGCGCGGTCGGACCACAGGGGGGAAGCTTCCGTGTCGGCCAGGGCAGGCAGCGACCACAGCAGGAGGGAGAGGACGAGGAGGATTCTCGGCATCATGGACGGGACTCCGAAGGGGCCGGGAGGAGGCGGGGCTACTTGCAGACCGCGGTAGTACCCTGGATATAGCAGGACAAAGACTGACCGCCCGAGACGGGCGAGAAGCGGGCGGGGGCGCCGCCCTTGAAGTGCAGCACGCAGGTCTCGTTGGGCACGTTCGAGACGGTGGCGCTGCCGCCCGGGCTGATGGCCGCACGCTGGCGCATGCCGCTGGGGCATGTGACCTCGATGGTGGTCAAGAAGGTCTGATCCGTCATCTTGACCGTGAGGGTGCCAGGGTTGGACTTGGGCGCGGCCGGCGCAGCAGGCGCGGTGGTGGTGGCCTTGCGCGTGGTGGTGCGCCTGGGCTGCGGCTCGGGCTCGGGTTCTTCGCCCGTGTCCTTGGCAGCCTTGGGCTGGCGCACCGGAGCGTCCGCCACCGCGGTGGTGGTGGTGGTGGTGGGCTCGGAAGAGGGCTTGTCGCGCATCTGGCCGAACCACACCGCCAGCACAACGGCGGTGCAGCCCAGCACGAAGACGGCCATGACCAGGGCATAGACCCTGAACGACGAGACGCGCTTCTCCTTCTGGGGGGCGCTGGGCGGGGGCTGGGAGGCCTGGAAGGGAGTGCCCACCGCTCCAGAGGCCGTGGGGCCCTGGATGCCACCCATAGGCGCCGGGGGCGGACCCGCCGGGGCTGGGCCGCGAATTCCTGCGCTGGGCCCCTGGATGCCTCCCATGGGGGGCGAACCTGCAGGGGACGGCGGCGGGGGCGCGGGGGCGCGTGGCGCAGGCGCCGAAGGCCGGCCGGGCTCGGCCCGCGGCGCGGGGATCGCGAAGAAGGCGGTGGCCGAAGGATCGTCGACGGGGCTGTCGCCCGATCCATCGGAGCTCAAGGGCACCATCTCGAGCATGCCCGTCTCGTCAGGGCTGCGTGCACCCACCATGCGAGGTCGCATGGGCTCGGGAGCCCGCGGCGTGGCGGGCCTGGGGGGAGGCGCGGAGGGCGCCGCCGGGGCAG
>CALDOK010000007.1 GCA_937912125.1 uncultured Pseudomonadota bacterium | reverse complement strand
GATCAGCTGGGCTCGTTCCTTGCGGTCGTTGAACCCGCGCTCGAGCTGAAAGTGCAGGGTAAACGGGCCGGAGGCGCTGACAACGATCAGGGTGTCATTGTCTTTGCCGAAGAGTCGGTGGTAAGCCGCGCCCGTGATCTCGAGGGAGGAACGGACGAGGCCGTTCTTCTTGCGGCGCAACTGATGCTGGTCCATCCCCGCGAACGTCCCGAAGTCCAGGGTGGACAACCCCTCGGCGCCGGCCTCTGCTATCTCGGTAGCTTTGCCAACCTCGTCGTCGAACAGCTCGGCGAGCAGGTGTCGTGGATCGGCGATGGGATCGTTGAAGGCCTCGTCCAGGTACTCCCGGAGCAGAGCGTTGTCGTGCAAGCGGCTCTCGCCCCGCTGCCGCCTGCGTTGCTCCTTGCCGTCCAGGATCTGGACTCGCTCGCCGTCAGCGAAGCCTGGGCTGGCGTCGGGGAGGAAGCAGCCCAGCAGGGGGAGCCGCTCACCCTGCGCCTCAGGGGGTAGCGCCGCGACCTCATCCACGTAGCGCTCGAAGCGTTCCACCGCGCGCGACCAAGAGCATCCAGGGGGTTGGTAGTCACCGTAGACCTCAGCGACCAAGTGGAGGGCGGATTCCTCGGGTACCCCCTCGCGGCGGTTCACTTCAGCCAGTAGGAGCTCGAGGTTGACGAGAGCTTTGTCGGCGCTCAGATCCTGTGCGCTCTTCTGTGTCTCGATGGGATCGGTGGTGATCACCACCAGCAAGCGCGGCCTGTCGGCGTCGATGGCGAAGAAGTCTCGCAGGTAGCTCGCGTAGCCCTCGGACCCACGGTTGGCCCCTGGCTCTCCCTCGCTGTCCACGAGGTAGGGCAGGATGTCGTAGCCATCCTGGCGCAGGGACATCATCGAGCTGGGGCTCTCCGAACCGTCGTCGGCTGGGACATGGATCCGAGTCGGCTGGTCAGTCAGCTGGATCAGCGCGTCGAACAAGGCCTCGCCGACCTCTGCGGGGAGGTAGTCTACGACGTGTCGGTTGGAGGAACGGTAGCCCTGGGCCTGCACGCGTCGCAGGAAGAGATCCGCGGCCAGCACCCCGAGGGGGGTCGGGAGACGATCCGGATGCCTGGTCATGATGCCGCTCCCGAAGTCATGAGGTTGCGGACATAGGCGGCCTCGCCCGCGTCGCTGTAGCGTTCGTAGACGCCCATGGACCGCAGCCGCGCTAGCAGTCGCTTCCGCTCGTCGGGCGCGAGGCGGATGCCGTAGCGCTCGAGCCGGCGCCAGAAGTCCACCAGCGGGATCTTCTCGCGGCCCGGTCCGACCGACATCAAGATCAGCAACGGCAGGATCCCAGCGCCGATCTCGAAGAATGGGCCCACGCGCTGACGCCCCTGGACCAGCCCGTACTGGCCCTGCTGCAGCAGGCTGGATGTGATCTGGATGCCCTGACGGTAGGCTCTGCTCCCCGCGGCGTTGCGGCTGTTCTGGATGTTGTAGCGCTCGTACAGACGCCGCAGGGCGTGCAGTCCGCTCGGGGCATCCGAGAGCTCGTCGAAGGCCTCTTGCTGGGCTGTCGAGGCGATTTGGTTCCGCACGAAGCGCACCGCTAGCGCGGTCGTGGCGCGTCGTAGAAAGGTATCGAACTCCGGGTCGACGGCGATGCGCTTCAGGATCTCCAGAGGTCCTCGAATCTCCTGCGAAAGCGCGGACTCTGTTTCCTGGTCCAGTGTGCCGGCGTGCCATGCGTCCTGCAGCTCCCACTTGCTCGCCAGGTAGGCTTCGCCTATGCGACGTAGTCGGACCAGCACGAGCACGTTGAAGTGGAACGTGGCCAGCGTGTTGGAGAGCTCGTCGAAGCTGATGCGGCAAGGTGTCTGCAGGGTCACGCTGCGTAGCTCGGTATCCGGCGCCCTGAAATCGAGCCTGCCGGTGAAGGGATGGTGTGTCGAGAACCTGGCCACCATGGCTTCAATCTGCTCGAACCTGGCGGGGTCTGGGTCCGCCATCTCCCGATAGAGCAGGTCCATCTGGGGGTTGAGCAGGCTGGCCACACGCGGCTGGTACAGCCCGAGGTGCAGCATCAGCAGCAGATTGAGCTGCTGGAAGAAGTCGGCGGGCGACAGCGCGGCGTCCAGGAGGTGGGCCAAATCCTCCCGGAAGAGCTGGGCAGCCTCTGCGTCGAAGGGGACCAGGCGGGCCCGCGCGTCGTCCGGGAGCGTGAAGGTGGGCTCGTCTGCGGGGGTCCAACCTGGGTAGATGCGCTCCAGGACCGTGCGCTGGGCTAGATCCAGATCCGCGGGAGGTCGCCTAAACTGCTCTATGAGTCGGCGCACCAGCGCTTCGTCCAGGCTGCCGTCGGGGTGTCGGCAGAGCAGCAGCAGCATGCGCTCGGAGAAGCCTTTGATATCGGCTTCCTTCTTCTCGGCCGCCTTCACCGCCAAGACATGGAACGCCAGGGTCATCTTCTTGGTGCTGCGCTTGGTGGTGGCTCGGAACAGTTCCTCGAGCGGAGCCAGGTCACCGGACAGGGCCTCAGTGATGCTTGCCTTGGTCTTCTGGCTGGTGGTGAGCGCGTAGAGCAGCCGGAAGGGCGTGCGCTCTGGGGCATCGGCGTTGACCGAGTCGGGAATGATGTCCTCGAGGATGCGGCGCTGCCAGTCGCGCATCCTCTTCGTCTTTCCGCGCGGGCTGGTCAGAGGGAGATCGATTTCCACGCCGTCGATGGCGAGGGTGTCGCGGCTGTCCAGGTCGGGCATGGCGAGGAGATCGTGGAGCCAGTTGGGGTCGATGGGCATGGTAGTTCCCTCACCGCGCCGTGTTCATGCGCGCCTGGTCGAAGTCATCCTTGCCCAGGCAGTACAGCTTGTTGCGAGATGCGTCCCATACGTAGACTTCGCTGGCCTGCTGGCTGTGAGCCAGCTTGTTTCCAACTCGCTCTCCCACGAAAAGCAGCGCCTGGAACTGGGACAGGTCGCGTACCGAGGGCTTCTGGCCCTCACCGACCCGGTGCAGGAAGTCGTACAGCTCGATGTCCACCGTCAAGCGCACGCCCAGGATGTCCAGGGTCACCTGGCGCGGGCGGTAGCCCAGCAGGTTGAGCAGCGAGCTGCGCCCTCGATGGGCCAGCACATGGATGTCTGAGGCCACGATCTTGGTCACGTTGAAGATACGCCCCAAGGCTGTGCGGTCTGCTCGGATCAGCAACTCGCTGCGTGCGCGCGCGTTGGGCTGGGAGACTCGCAGGTAGGCGTCGCCCGCCACCTCTCGGCCGTGCCCGTGGCGGAACACCTCCTGCACCAGCTCGCGGAGCTCCATGAGTTGGCCTCTGGATGTCTCGTCCAGCTCGCCGGGCTCGCCTTGGAACCTGCTGTATGCGTCGTAGGCCGCGAGCAGAACCATGAAGCTGCCCGCGCCGTCCTGCTCGCGCCAGGCATCGAAGGTCGGCGGGTGGAAGAAGACCTGCCTGCGAACCGCGGCGTTCCGGCGCCGCCCCACGAAGGTCGCGTCTTGGGGAAGCAGGGAGGTCAGGGTGTCCAACGCCAGGCCCGCCAGGCTGCGTCCTTGGCCACCGAGCTGGTGCAGCAGCTCTGGATCGTTGTCCAGCTCTGTCTTGATGGACAGCCGGGTGTGCAGGATGTCGATAGGTTGAGCGCTGCTGAACGCCGGGTCGTGTCGCGCCAGGGCGGACCAGGGGGTTCCCGAACTCTCCTGCTGGAACAGCAGCTCGGTGAGCTGCCCCGCCAACAGCCACTGGCCGTCGCCGGCCTCGACCTGGGCGCGGCATTTCTCGCAAGACCCGTCCAGCAGGGCGTGCTTGGGCAGGTCGTAGCGCTCGACTCCGCCTGTGATCAAGCGGTAGAGGAAGGCCCAGAGGTTCCGAGGGCTCAGGTGTACGTCCGCGTCCAGGGAAACGCGCCGCAATGTGTCGAGTAGCGCCTGTCTGGCGGCGGGCATCTGCAGTGCCCTCAAGTTGAAGGCGACCGGGCACATGGCGAGGGCCGCGCACTCCTGGCAGGCCGCCCACTTGGCCGCAGGGATGCCGTCGGGCGCGTCGGGGTCGAGGCGGTCCAGCAGGCGCTCGGCGAAACTGGTCTCGCAGCCTACCTGGGGGTTGAGAAGATCGCGCAGGTCGAGGTTGACGACCTCGACCTTCCAAGGAGATGGGCCCTCGCCGGCGGCGGGGCGGCGCAGCCCGAGTTGCCGTTGCAGTTCGGTGTAGAGCCCAGCGAACCGGTGCCGATCCTGCTCCCCCTCGAAGAAGCGGATCACCATGCCTGTGTTCATGGCGATGACGTGGACGCGGTCATCCTGGCTGGGTTCATCGTCGGCGAAGGGGGCGAAAAACTCGGATAGGCGGTCCCGCTGTGAGCCCTCGGGGCGCAACGCATGGGTGGCGTCGGTGATGGCGCGCACGCGGCCCAGAATCTCGGGCCTGCTGGCCAGGCGTCCGCGCAGCAAATGGAAGAGAAGGTGGCTCTTCCCGTCGCCAGCGTTTCCCGCAAGCATATAGAGCACGGGTGCGCTACCGGGGCCCGAGGCGGCAGCCTCGATCTCGTGTAATAGCCAGTCCTCGAGAGGATCCTCAACCTGCATCCGCGCTCGAAGAAAGCCCTGCAGATCCTGGCGGGGGAGTCTGCCGATGGTGTCCGTGACCACCGCAACCAGCCCGCTGGGGCGCAGCTCCGAGAGCAGGGAGATGAGGTCGATGTCGGGGAAGGGGTCCACGGACGCCGTGGCGGCCTGCCGTTCGCGGCGGGTGGTTCGCACCGTGTCCAACAACTCACGCGCAGAGCACGGCCGACAGGATGCATCCGCGATTAGTGCGCAGAGCAGATCCCGCAGCGCCTCGCGGATCTCGTCAGGGTAGTCTTCGACGGTGGAGGTGGGCCAGAAGAGTTCGAACTTCCAGGGATCCACCCCCGTGTCGAGATGCCTGTTGAAGGATCGCCGATGCACGATCTCCCACAGGATGACCCCTACGCTGTACAGATCAGCCGCCACTCCGTAGCGGGTGCCCTGCTCGTTCTCTGGCGCAACGTACTGGCCGGTGCCGACGTGCATGGTCATGGAGGACTGCGCTATCTCGCGGGACACGTTGAAGTCGAACAGCCTCAGGCCCCGGCTGGTCCTCATGATGTTCGCGGGCTTGATGTCGCGGTGCAGAAGCCCTTTGTCTCCCAAAGCTTCGATCTGGACCAGTGCTTCCGCAAGCTGCTCGGCGATGACCAGGACCTCGTCCAGAACCGTCTCGGGCTCCGGCGCCTCACCCGGTAGCCAGTCCCGCTCGAACCACTGCGCCAGGGTCGGCCCGTCGAGGTACTCGAGCTCGATGGCCTGCGACCCATAGGAGTCGTCGATCTTCAGTGGATGGGGGCCACTGAGAATGCGCACCGGGCGGTAGACGCCTCCGCCGCTCACCTCCATGAGCATCTTCTCGTCGGACTGCAGTCGGTGGAGGAGCTTGGCTTCGTCTTGGAGGCGTGGAATCCACTTCGGATCGTGGGTGATCTTCACGGCCACCCGCCGAGTATCATCAGCCGCTCGATTTTCGCCCACCGGGAGCCTCTTCGCTGAGTAGACGACCCCCCCAGAGCCTGACCCAAGGGGCTCGCCCTCGGTCTGGTACCTGCGCCGGCCTCCGCGTGAATCGACCGCGTCGATGGGCCTGCTCGCGTTGGTCGTCATCATGTCACCTCAACCGATCTGGGGTGCCCACCACCAGCCCTGCACGTTGTCTCGGGCGGGGGTGAGGCGGGTGCCAAGCAGGGGGGCGAGCGGCCAGCAGTGTCCACCGTGGATCAGCGCTAACCCGGCACCGTCGCGGGCGTCGTCCACGTTGCCATCCACCAGCAGGACCAAGGGGATGCGCTTCCAGGTGAAGTAGCTCCGCGCACCGGCGAAACCCGTGCGCAGGGACCGCTGCACGGCGCCGCTGCCGGTCCCGGCGGCGTCGAGCAGGGCACCCAGGCCAACCAGCCCGAGGGCCTGGCCTTCGGGAGGCTCCGGCAGGTGCCCATCGACCATCCGCAGCGCGTCCAGGATGCCCATCCAGGGTTCGGGGACGTTGACACCGGCGGCAGCCAGTGCTGACAGCCGGGCGCGCTCCACCACGTGGATGCCGAGCCGCATCTCGGTGATGGCGGAGGTCATGTCAGCCCTCCTTGCCGAACAGGCCGAGTTGCTGGCCACTGTGCTGATCGCCGGGGTCTGGCCCCAGAACCTCCACTTGGCGCAGGCAAAGCTGGGCCAGCTCGCGGGTGCTGGCATCCGCCTTGGTCAACCAGGCTAAGGCTTCGGTGATCAGCGGCCATTGCCCCTTCCATCGCCGCATCAGGCGATCCACGGACTGTCCTGCCTGCACGCTCGCCAGGAGCTGGTGCAGCTTGTCCACCAGGGGGCATTCGGGTCGATCCGACAGGGCTCCAGCGGCCCCCCGCTCCACGGCGGGGGTGGCCTCCAAGCGCATCCTGTCGGTGGGGAGCTGGCGGACCAGACCGCTGGCGAGCAGGGACGCAGAGCCTTGGCTGACGCCCCGCAGGTTTTTGTGCAGGTCGTCGCGGCTCCACGGTCCCCTGCCCACCACGTGCAGCAGGGCCAGCTGGGTGAGGCTGTCGGCGTCCTGCAGGTTGCCTGGCAGGGGCAGCTCTTCGCCTCGCACCTCGCGCACCAGCATCAGGATGCGCTGCATGGCTTCGTCCAGGTCCATGG
>CALDOK010000006.1 GCA_937912125.1 uncultured Pseudomonadota bacterium | reverse complement strand
TGGACTGTGCTTCGGGGCCCCCACGTAGACAAGAAGTCTCGTGAGCAATTCGAGCGTCGCACTCACCATCGCCTCCTCGACATCATCGAGCCCAACCAGCAGACGGTTGACTCTCTGATGAAGCTGGACCTAAGCGCTGGTGTGCACGTCGAGATCAAGCTCAGCTGAGCGAGTCGACAGGAGGAAAATCATGCCGGTCGTCAAAGTCTACAATCAGTCCAAGAACGAGGTCTCTTCAATGGAGCTCGAGGACGCCATCTTCGGCGTCGAGCCCAAGGAGCACTTGTTCCACCTGATGGTTCGGTACCAGCTGGCCAAGCGCCGCGCTGGCACCCACGCCGTCAAGACCCGCGCCCAGGTGCGTGGTGGTGGCAGGAAGCCCTTCAAGCAGAAGGGTACCGGCCGCGCCCGCGCTGGCACCACTCGCTCGCCCATCTGGCGTGGCGGTGGCGTGGTTCACGGGCCAGTGGTCCGCAGCCATGCCTTCAAGGTGCCCAAGAAGGTCCGCCGAGCAGCGCTATGCTCTGCCTTGTCGCGCCGTGTTCAGGACGAGAAGCTCTGGGTGCTCGACAAGCTCGAGCTCCCCGAGATCAAGACTCGTCTCATGAAGCAGGTGCTCGACACCTTCGGCTGGGACAAGGTCTGCATCGTGCTGCCAGAGGTCGATGAGACGGTGCGTCGTTCCGCTCGGAACATCCCCGGCCTCACCGTCCTGCCCGTCGCGGGCCTCAACGTCTACGACATTCTGCGTCACGGCCACCTTGTGGTGACCGTTGATGCCCTCAATCGTCTCTACGAGCGTCTTGGGAGGTAACGATGGCCGAACTTCGCGACATCGTCGTCCGCCCGATCCTCACCGAGAAGACCTCGCGCGTTCAGGAGTTCGAGAACACCTACGCATTCGAGGTGGGAATCGGCGCCAGCAAGCATCAGATCAAGCAGGCCATCGAGCGTCTCTTCGACGTGGAGGTCTCCAGCGTCCGCACCGTCCGTGTGCGTGGCAAGATGAAGCGCTTCGGCCGCTACCACGGCAAGCGCTCCAACTGGAAGAAGGCCTACGTCAAGCTGGTCGATGGTGCCACCATCGACTTCGCCAACGCGGTCTAAGGAGCAGCCATCATGGGTATCAAGAGGTTCAGCCCCAAGACTCCAGGGCAGCGCTTCATGAGCGTGAACGACTTCTCCGAGCTCACCTGCTCGACCCCAGAGAAGTCTCTGCTCGCTCCCTTGAAGCGCAAGGGTGGTCGCAACAACCGCGGCCGCATCACCGCTCGCCATCGCGGCGGTGGCCACGCCCGGCGTTATCGCATCATCGACTTCAAGCGCAGCAAGGAAGGCGTGCCCGGTCGTGTCGCGACCGTCGAGTACGACCCGAATCGCTCGGCTTTCATCTCGCTGATCAAGTTTGCGGATGGCGAGAAGCGATACATCCTGTGGCCTGTCGGCATGAAGGTGGGCGACACCGTCGTCACAAGCGACAAGGCCGACATCCAGCCCGGCAACTGCATGCACCTGTATGCCGTTCCTCTGGGCACGTGGGTGCACAACATCGAGCTGCAGATCGGCCGTGGTGGCCAGATGTGTCGGGCTGCCGGCACCTACGCTCAGGTCATGGCCAAGGAAGGCGACTACGTCTTGCTTCGTCTGCCCTCGAGTGAGCTGCGCAAGGTCCGCCGTGAGTGCCGCGCGACCGTAGGTCAGGTTGGCAACACCAAGCACGAGAACATCGTGTGGGGCAAGGCTGGCCGCACCCGCTGGCACGGCTTCCGGCCCAAGGTCCGCGGTACCGCTATGAACCCCATCGATCACCCCCACGGTGGTGGCGAAGGCCGCACCAAGGGTGGTCGTCATCCGGTCACGCCCTGGGGCAAGCCCACCAAGGGTTACAAGACGCGCAATAAGCGTAAGCCCTCGAGCCGCTTCATCGTGAAGCGCCGGACCAAGTAGGAAGGGAGGAGAGTCATCATGGGTCGTTCCCTCAAAAAGGGTCCCTTCGTCGATCAGCATCTGGTCGCCAAGGTCAACACCGCTCGTGCAGGTGGCGGAAGCCGCGTGATCAAGACCTGGTCGCGTCGGTCTACCGTCCTGCCCGACTTCATCGGTCTCACCTTTGCGGTTCACAACGGCAAGAAGTTCGTGCCCGTCTATGTCACCGAGAACATGGTCGGTCACAAGCTCGGGGAGTTCGCTCCTACGCGCACGTACTACGGCCACGCATCGGACAAGCGGAGCCGCGGGCGTTAGCCCGCGCTTTCGAGCGAGGACAAGAAGATGACAGCAAAGGCTATCCTCCGAGGCGCCCGAGTCTCGCCGCAGAAGGCCCGCTTAGTGGCCGATCTGGTGCGAGGCCTGGACATCGACCAGGCGATGGAGGTCCTCACCTTCACGCGCAAGAAGTCGGCAGGCATGATCAAGAAGTTGGTCGAGTCTGCGGTGGCCAACGCCGAGAACATCGGCGAGAAGTCCGGCGACCGGGTCGACGTGGACAACCTCTACATCAAGACCATCTACGTGGATGGTGGCCCCACCCTGAAGCGCTGGCGTCCCCGCGCGATGGGTCGTGCCACCCGTGTGCTCAAGCGCACCAGCCACATCACCGTCGAGCTCGACGAGCGCTAGGAGCACATCATGGGTCAGAAAGTTCACCCTGTCGGCTTCCGCATCGGCGTGACGCGCACTTGGGACTCCAAGTGGTACGCCGGTCGTGACTACCAGCGCTTCCTCCACGAGGATCTGCGCATCCGTCGCTACCTCAAGGAGAAGCTCTTCCACGCGGGCATCAGCCAGATCAGCATCGAGCGCGCCGCCAACAAGGCCAAGGTCTACGTTCATGCTGCCAAGCCCGGCATCATCATCGGTAAGCGGGCCTCCGGGCTGGATGCGCTGCGCAACGAGCTGCAGCGTATGACCAGCACCGAGATCTTCCTGAACATCATCGAAGTTCGGAAGGTCGAGACCGAGGCGCAGCTGGTGGCCGAGAATATCGCCGCTCAGCTGGTCAAGCGGGTGAGTTTCCGCCGCGCCATGAAGAAGGCCATCCAGCAGGCCCAGCGGGCTGGCGCTCAGGGCGTCAAGGTGATGTGCTCGGGTCGTCTCGGCGGCGCCGAGATGTCTCGCACCGAGTGGTATCGCGAGGGTCGCGTGCCTCTGCACACGCTCCGCGCAAACATCGACTATGGCTTCGCCGAGGCGAGGACCACCTACGGCGTTATCGGCGTCAAGGTGTGGGTCTTCAAGGGCGAGGTCCTTCCTGGTGACGAACTCACCGGGTCGCAAAACGCCTAGCCCACCAGGAGGCAAAGATGCTTCTCCCAAAGCGTACCAAGTATCGCAAGGCTCAGAAGGGCAGGATGCGCGGTCTCGCGTATCGTGGCAGCGACGTGAGCTTCGGCAGCTTCGCTCTGCAGGCAACCACCTGTGGATTCGTCTCGGCTCGTCAGATCGAAGCCGCTCGTGTGGCGCTCACCCGTCACGTCAAGCGCGGTGGTAAGGTCTGGATTCGGGTCTTCCCGGACAAGCCGCTGACCAAGAAGCCCGCCGAAACCCGTCAGGGTAAGGGCAAGGGCGCGGTCGAGCAGTGGGTCGCCCGGGTCAAGCCTGGTCGCGTGCTCTATGAGCTCCACGGTGTCCCTGAAGAGATCGCGCGCGAGGCCTTCCGGCTGGCCGGCCACAAGCTGCCCATCGGCACCCGCTTCCTCAAGCGGGATGAGGTGTTGACATGAACGTCGAACAGATCCAGAAGTTGGACGACCAGCAGCTGGTCCACTCCGAGCTCGGGCTCGAGCGTGAGCTCATCCACGCGCGCTTCGCGCTCAAGACCGGGCAGCTCGACGACACGTCGAGGCTCTCCAAGATTCGCAAGGACATCGCGCGGCTGCGCACCGTCCAGCGTGATCGCGAGCGCGAGCAGGGACTCCCCAACGACTTCCTGCGTGAGAAGTTCCGCGCGAGCTTCGATCCCAAAGCCCAGGCCGAGGCTCCTCAGGAAGCCGATGGCGCCTCCAAGGGCTTTCTCAAGGGAATCGTTGACAAGGTCACGGGCAAAGAATAGTAGTGGCCGCCGCGCGGGGGTTCCTTCGCGCGGCGCGCTCACCTCGGTGAGCACTTTCTCATTGCCGGAGCGTCCGCGTCGCAGTCCTCTGGACATCGACGCATGTTTCACCTGAAACAAGGAACTTCGGTCGCACCGCTCGGTTGGTCCCAGCGGTGCAAGGCCAGTCGGCCATGCTGCCTGAGTCCCGTACGCGGGAGACCAGGCGGAACTTCACCGCAAGCGAAACGCCGTGCCCATCGAAATCGGTGGGCCAGGCATCCGGAAAACAAAGCGAGTGGAAGAATGACTTCGGAGCATCCCGTCAGCGGCCGTCGCGTGCTCACCGGGCGCGTTGTGTCCGACAAGATGGACAAGACCGTCGTGGTCGAGGTGACCCGTCGCGTCAAGCACCCCAAGTACGGTAAGTACGTGAAGCGCACCAACCGCTACAAGGCGCACGACGAGGCCAACACCTGCAAGGTGGACGACATCGTCAACATCCAGGAGAGCCGTCCGCTCTCTCGTGACAAGCGTTGGTTGGTGGTCGAGCAGCCTACCGAATCCGTGGGCTAGCGCTTCGCGCGTCCCTCCCTCCTCGAGCCTATTGGAGTAGACCATGATCCAGATGCAATCAGTCCTGGACGTCGCCGACAACTCCGGTGCCCAGAAGCTCATGTGCATCAAGGTGCTCGGCGGCAGCAAGCGCAAGTACGCGTCTATCGGCGACATCATCGTCGCCAGCGTCAAGGAAGCTGCGCCACATGGCAAGGTCAAGAAGGGCGACGTGCATCGCGCTGTCATCGTTCGGACCGCCAAGGAAATTCGTAGGGCAGACGGCAGCTATATTCGCTTCGACACGAACTCGGCCGTCCTGATCAACCAGCTCGGTGAGCCCGTTGGGACCCGCATCTTCGGCCCGGTTGCGCGCGAACTTCGCGCCAAGCGCTTCATGAAGATCGTCTCCCTCGCTCCCGAGGTGCTGTAGCGAGCTGGGGTCTTCCCACCGCTACCGGAGCTATCATGGCCAACAACCGTCCAAAGTACAAGATTCGCAAGGATGACACCGTCGTGGTGCTCGCGGGCAAAGACCGCGGCCGCACGGGGCGTGTCGTACGCATCCTGTCTGCCAAGAACCGGGTCCTCGTAGAAGGCGTCAACATGGTGCGCAAGCACGTGAAGGGCACGCCCGAGCAGCCTGGACGCATCGAGGAGCGCGAGGCTCCCTTGCACATCTCGAATGTCGCTCTGTGGAACGATGAAGCCAAGCGCGCCGTCAAGGTGGGCTGGTCGTTCCTCGAGGACGGCTCCAAGGTCCGGGTCGATCGCAAGACCGGCGACCGTATCGACAACATCTAGCGCAGCCCTGCATGGAGACCATGATGAATCCGCGGCTCAAGGAGCGCTACTCTGAGCAAGTGATCCCCGCCCTGCGCGAGGAGCACAGCTACCAGAACATCATGGAGGTTCCCCGCCTCGAGAAGATCGTGTTGAACGTATCTCTCAAGGAAGGAATCACCAATATCAAGGTCTTGGAGACCGCCGGTCGCGAGCTGGCCATGATCACAGGGCAGCGCCCAGTGATCCGCCGTGCGCGCCGCTCCATCGCCAACTTCAAGCTTCGCGAAGGGATGCCTGTGGGCACCAAGGTGACCCTGCGTGGCGTGAACATGTGGTTCTTCTTGGACCGCTTGATCAGCGTCGCCATCCCTCGCATCCGTGACTTCCGTGGGTTGAACCCCAAGGCATTCGATGGTCGCGGAAACTACTCGCTCGGACTCACCGAGCAGATCATCTTCCCTGAGATCGACTACGACAAGGTAGAGCGAATCACAGGGATGAACATCACCATCGTCACCACCGCGAAGACCGATGCCGAAGGGCGTTCATTGCTCAAGTCTTTGGGCATGCCCTTCCGCGCTTAGGAGGCCAACGTGGCTAAGAAGTCTATCCGTGCCAGGGCCAAGCGGAAGAACAAGTTCAAGGTCCGCGAGTACAACCGCTGCCCTCTGTGTGGTCGTCCCCGCGCCTTCCTCCGCAAGTTCGACATGTGCCGAATCTGCTTCCGGAAGCTCTCCCTCGAGGGACAGCTTCCAGGCGTGACCAAGGCCAGCTGGTAGTCGTCAGAAGGAGCATGACATGTCCATGAGCGACCCCATCTCCGACCTGCTCACGCGCATCAGGAACGGAGCCCAGGCCGGCCACGACCGGGTACTGATCCCCCACTCACGCCTCAAGGAGGCCATCGTGAAGCTGCTCGAGTTCGAGGGCTTTGTGGATGGTTTCGAGGTGCGACGCAAGGGCATCGAGTCTTGGCTCGAGGTTGGGCTGCGGTATGATCGCGACAGCAAGGCCATCATCCGTGGGCTCGAGCGCGTCAGCAAGCCTAGCCGCCGTATCTACGTGCGTCGTGACGAAGTCCCGTACGTTCGTAATGGTCTCGGCTTGGCCATCCTCACCACCCCCAAGGGCGTGATCTCCGACCGCGACGCTCGCCGTGATGGCGTCGGCGGCGAGGTCATCTGCTACGTCTGGTAGCCCCGCTACTCCTGGGAGATAGCCATGTCGAGAATCGGCAAGCTTCCTATCGAGCTTCCCGCGGGCGTCACCGTGACGCTTTCGGAGCAGGTCGTGGGGGTCAAGGGCCCCAAGGGCGAGCTCGTGCAGCACGTCCCTGCTGGCGTGACCCTCACCGTCGAAGACGGCAAGGCCCACATCGGCCGCGCTAGCGACTCCAAGCAGGATCGCGCCAACCATGGCTTGGTCCGTTCGCTCACCGCGAACATGGTCGAAGGCGTGTCCAAGGGCTACGAGAGGGTGCTCGAGGTGTATGGCATCGGCTACAAGGCCGATGTGAATGGCTCGACCCTCACGCTCGGGCTCGGCTTCAGTCACACCATCGAGTTCCCGATCCCCAAGGGCATCGCGGTCGAGGTTCAGACTGGCCAGCCTATGAAGATCTTATTGAAAGGCATCGACAAGCAGGTTGTCGGCCAGGCCGCGGCCACCATCCGCGGATATCGTCCCCCCGACTCCTACAAGGGCAAGGGTGTTCGATATCAGGGTGAGTACGTCCGCATCAAGGCCGGCAAGTCTGCCACCTAGAAGTCCCACGGAGTCCAAGATGGGCAAGACCAACGAAAGCGCCAAGCAGCGCACTCGCCGCAAGAAGAGCATCCGCAAGAAGGTGTTCGGGTCCGCCGAACGTCCGCGCCTTACGGTGTTCCGAAGCGCACAGCACATCTACGCCCAGATCGTCGACGATGTGGCAGGGGCCACCTTGGTCTCCGCCAGCTCCATGGAGCCAGCCTTTCGAGAGAAGGGCGACTTCGGCGGGAACATCGGCGCTGCCAAGCTCATCGGTGGTCTCCTCGGCGCTCGCGCCAAGGAGGCTGGGGTGGAGACGGTGGTCTTCGATCGAAATGGCTATCTGTACCACGGTCGCGTGAAGGCTTTGGCCGATGGCGCCAGAGAGGCCGGACTGCGCTTCTAGCGCATCCGCTTGGAGAAACACCATGCAGCATCGTCGTCGTAAGCAGCAGCGTGAAGAAGAAGACTCCGGTCTTATCGAGAAGCTGGTCTACGTCAATCGCGTAGCCAAGGTCGTCAAGGGCGGCCGTCGATTCAGCTTCTCTGCCATCGCCGTCGTAGGTGATGGTGAGGGCCAGGTTGGAATCGGTCACGGCAAGGCCAACGAAGTCCCCGAGGCCATTCGCAAGGCCACGGAGCGTGCCCGTAAGGAGATGATCAGCGTGCCACTGGTGCGCAAGACCATCCCTCATCTGGTCAAGGGTCGCTTCGGAGCCGGCAAGGTCCTGCTTCGCCCGGCCAGCCCAGGTACCGGCGTCATCGCCGGCGCGGCCGTGCGCGCCATCATGGACTGCGCAGGAATCCACGATGTGCTCACCAAGAGCCTCGGTTCTTCCAATCCTCACAACCTTTGTAAGGCTGTGATGAAGGCTCTGGCCGATCTCGAGTCTCCTGAGCAGTACGCCATCCGCACCGGGCAGGACGTGCAGCGAGTGTTGGACAACTACGAGTTCCGTAGCTGGGTCCAGCGCACCTCCTCTGCTCCGGAAATGTAGAGGAGCTCGTCATGATGATGCTCAAGGTCACCCTCAAGCGCAGCCGCATTGGGAGCAAGCCCGTTCACCGGGCGAACCTCGATGGCTTGGGTCTGCGTCGTCCCAACCAGTTCCGAGTACTCGAGAACACTCCCGCCATCCGCGGCATGATCAAGAAGGTCATCCACATGGTGGAAGTCGAGGAGGTGGAGAATGGCTGAAGAGCTCACCCACCTGGCCCCGAACATCGGGTCCACCAAGAATCGCAAGCGTATTGGTCGCGGTAAGGGCTCCGGCTGGGGCAAGACCTCCGGCAAGGGTCAGAAGGGCCAGGACTCGCGGTCCGGCGGCGGTGTCCGTCCAGGCTTCGAGGGTGGTCAGATGCCCTTGTCTCGGCGGCTCGCCAAGCGTGGGTTCCACAACCGGTTCGCCAAGGACTACACCGCCATCAACGTCGGTAAGCTCGAGGGTCGCTTCGAGGCTGGCGCCAAGGTGGACGCTGAGCTGCTCAAGCAGCAGGGCATCATCTCCCGCGTCGGCAAGGACGGCCTCAAGGTCCTCGGCGGTGGTGAGCTGACCGTTGCGCTCAATATCGAGGCTGCGAAGTTTTCCGCCACGGCGCAAGCCAAGATCGAGGGCGCCGGCGGCAGTGTTCTGGCCGTCTAGCCACGCCGCCTCGCCCGGCCAACCCTAGTCAGGGGGTAGCGCCGTGACCCAGTTGTTCGCGAACATCATGAGGATCCCGGATCTTCGGAACCGGATCCTCTTTACGTTGGCGATGTTGTCCGTCTGGCGGCTGGGAATCTTCATCCCATCGCCGGGCGTGGACCGCATCGCCCTGGGTGAGTTCTTCGCCTCGAATCAGGGCACGCTCTTCGGCATGTATGACATGTTCACGGGTGGTGCCCTCGAGCAGTTCTCGGTCTTCGTGCTGGGCATCATGCCCTACATCTCCGCCAGCATCATCATGCAGCTGGCGGTTGTTGTCGTGCCTCAGATGGAGCGCATCAACAAGGAAGGCCAGACCGGCAAGAACAAGGTGGTGCAGTACACCCGGCTGCTCACCATCGCCATCGCGGTGGTGCAGAGCTTCGCCATCTCGCTCACCCTCGAGCAGATGAAGACTTCAGGCGGAGTGGACATCGTCATCGCGGCTGGCTGGAACTTCCGGCTCATGACCGCTGTGACCATGACCGCTGGCTCCTGCTTCGTGATGTGGCTCGGCGAGCAGATCACCGAGCGCGGCATCGGCAACGGCAGCTCCCTGATCATCACCGGCGGCATCCTGGCTCGGATGCCTTCCGGGGTCATGAACACCTTCCAGAAGCTCAAGATCGGCGATCTCAACCTGCTCGGTCTGGTGCTGCTGCTCGCGTTCATGTTCGGTGTGGTCGCCTTCATCACCTTCATGGAGCGGGCCCAGCGGCGCATCCCCATCCAATACGCCAAGCGTGTTGTGGGTCGCAGGGTCTATGGCGGTCAGGCCACGCACCTGCCGCTGAAGATAAACATCGCCGGCGTCATCCCGCCCATCTTCGCCAGCGCCGTGATGATGTTCCCGTCCACCATCGGGAGCTTCTATCCGCACCCCATCGTGCAGAGCATCGGCTCGATGTTCCAGCCGGGGCGCTGGATCTACTTCGTGGCCTACGTCGCCATGATCGTGTTCTTCGCGTACTTCTACACCGCGGTCACCTTCAACCCGCTCGATGTGGCCGACAACCTTCGTCGCCACGGCGGGTATGTACCCGGCATTCGGCCGGGCAAGCAGACCTCGGACTACATCGACTACCTGCTCACGCGGCTCACTGCTGCGGGTGCGACCTACCTGGCCTTGGTCTGCGTGCTGCCTACGCTGCTCATCACCGAGTATGGCATTCCGTTCTACTTCGGCGGTACAAGCTTGATCATCGCGGTCGGTGTGACGCTCGATCTGGTGTCTCAGATCGAAGCCCACCTGCTGACCCACCACTATGACGGCGTCATCGGTTCCAAGAAGCAGCGCAGCCGTCGCCGTCGCAGGGGCTTCGACGACAGCTAGCGCTGGCGGGCCTTTCAGGCCGATGTTGGGCCAAGGAGATCTCCATGTTCGTCATCATCTTCGGCCCCCCAGGCGCCGGCAAGGGTACCCAAGCAGCGCGCATCGTCCAGGCCCACCCCATTCCGCAGGTGGCCACGGGCGACATCTTCCGCAAGAACCTGCGGGAGGGCACGGCGCTTGGGATCGAGGCCAAGGGCTACATGGAAGCCGGCAAGCTGGTTCCTGACGAGCTGGTTTCGAAGATCGTGGCCGATCGTCTTCAGCAGGACGACTGCGTCGCTGGCGCCCTGCTCGACGGCTTCCCACGCAGCCTGCCTCAGGCCTGCTTCCTGGACGCATGGCTCGCGGAGCGCGGCATGGCCATCGGGCTGGTCGTCCACCTGGTGGTGCCTGACAGCGTCATCGTGGAGCGCATGGGCGGTCGCCGCACCTGCACCAACTGCGGTGCGACCTACCACGTCTCTGTGAGCCCCACGAAGGTCCAGGGCATCTGCGACCGTTGTGGCAGCCAGGTGATTCAGCGGCCCGACGACAACGAGGCCACGGTCCTCACTCGCCTCGCCACCTACCACGAACAGACAAGCCCGATCGTCGAGCACTACCGCGCCCTGGGTGTGGTGGCGGACGTCGAGGGGGTCGGCTCCATCGACCGCATCGGTGATCACGTGATCGAGGCCATCACCAAGGCTTTCCCGGTCTAGGACATCCGAATGCTGCGCCTCAAGGCTCCCTGGGAGATCGACAGGATGCGCAGCTCTGGGCGAAGGCTGGCCGAGGTTGTCGTCCTGCTGCGTGAAGCCATCCAGCCGGGCATGAAGTCCAGAGAGCTCGACCGGCTCGGCGAGGCCGCTATCCGTGAGCGGGGAGGGGTGCCGTCGTTCCTGGGATATCGGGGAGGAGGAAGCCGGCCGTTTCCGGGCAGCTTGTGCATCTCTGTGAACCACGAGGTGGTACACGGAATCCCCGACGAGCGCCTGTTCCTCGATGGGGACGTGGTGTCCATCGACCTCGGTATGCACCTCGACGGCTACCATGCCGACACGGCCTTCACTGTGGCCCTGGGGGCGGTGGGCCCGAAGGTGGCGGATCTCCTTGACGCTACAAGGGAGAGCTTGTATATGGCCATCGCCCAAGCGGTGCCTGGAAACCGGACCGGCGACATCGGATGTGCTGTGGAATCTCACGTGGATTCGCGAGGCTACAGCGTCATTCGAGACTACGTCGGTCACGGGATCGGCAAGAACCTCCACGAGGAACCTGCTGTCCCCAACCACGGTCGTTCAGGTACGGGCGTCTTTCTCGAGACAGGCCTCTGCATCGCCATTGAACCCATGGTCTCCATGGGGTCTCATAGGACCAAGGTGGAGAGGAACGGCTGGACGGTGGTGACCCGTGACGGGTCCACGACCGCCCACTTCGAACATACGATAGCGATTACCGAGAATGGTCCGGAGATTCTGACCAAACTACCCTGAATTTCCAGATCCGTTTCCGATGAACCGGCACAGCCGGCGAGGAGAGAGAAACATGAAGGTCAAGGCCTCTGTGAAGAAGATGTGCGAGAAGTGCCGCGTGATCAAGCGGCGCGGAATCGTGCGCATCATCTGCAGCAACCCAAAGCACAAGCAGCGTCAGGGCTAGGGAGGACACCATGGCTCGTATCGAAGGTGTCGACCTTCCGCGGCAGAAGCGCGTCGAGATCGCACTCACCTACATCTTTGGCATCGGACGCACGTCCGCGCAGCACATCCTCTCCGAGGCCCAGGTGGACTACGGCATCCGTGTCCAGGACCTCAGCGACGTCGAGGTTGCTCGCATTCGTGAGGTCATCCAGCGCAAGTACAAGGTCGAAGGTGACCTCCGCAAGGAAGTCTCCATGAACATCAAGCGGATGATCGACATCAACTGCTACCGCGGCATCCGCCACAAGCGCGGCATGCCCGTTCGCGGCCAGCGTACCCACACCAACGCGCGCACCCGTAAGGGCCCACGCCGTACCGCCGCTAAGAAGCGCTAGTAGGAGCAAGAAATGGCCCGCCCAAAGAAAGCTGTACGTCGCGTCAAGAAGAACGTCCCCCACGGCGTGGTGCATATCCAGGCCACCTTCAACAACACCATCATCACGATCACGGATGCCAACGGCAACACCGTGGCGTGGTCCAGTGCTGGTGTGAAGGGCTTCAAGGGCTCTCGTAAGTCCACCCCCTTCGCCGCCCAGCTGGTCGCCGAAGACGCAGTCAAGAAGGCCATGGAACATGGCATGAAGACCGCGGCGGTGGTGGTGAAGGGTCCCGGCGCCGGTCGCGAGTCCGCACTGCGCGCCGTGGCGAACGCTGGCCTCAAGGTCACCAAGATCCAAGACGTCACCCCGATCCCGCACAACGGCTGCCGCCCCGCAAAGCGTCGCCGCGTCTAGGGTTCGGTTCTCTCTGCTTTGGCGGCCCTTCTGGCCGATGAGCTGGCTCCTCATCCCCCTGCCTGGCAGGGGGCCAAGTCCAATCATCGCGGGTGAAGAGCGCCTCTTGGCCAGCGGATGCAGAAACCCGTGGAGATCATCATGAACGAAGCTGTCTACGCCAACTGGCGGAACCTCATCAAGCCTCGTCGCATCGAGCGGCACCCCAGCTCTACCGAGAACTACGGCAAGTTCGTAGCTCGTCCCCTCGAGCGCGGCTTCGGCATCACCGTAGGCAACAGCCTGCGTCGGGTGCTGCTGTCCAGCCTCCAGGGCTGCGCGATCACCTGGATCCGCATCGACGGTGTGCTGCACGAGTTCTCCTCCATCCCCGGCGTCGTCGAGGATGTCACGGACATCGTGCTGAACTGCAAGGGCGTGCTGCTGATGACCGACGCCATCGAGCCGGTCACTGGCCGCATCGATGTCGAAGGTCGCGACAACGAGACCGTCGTCGTCCGCGCAGGTGATCTCGAGTTCGATGCCGAGGTCAAGGTGCTCAACCCCGAGCACCCCATCGCCACCCTGACCGAAAAGGGCCGCTTCGTCCTCGAGGTCCACGCGGCCATGGGCAAGGGCTACGTTCCCGCAGAGCAGAACAAGACCGAAGAGATGCCTCTGGGCATCATCCCCGTCGACTCGATCCACTCTCCGATCCAGCGCGTCAAGTACAATGTCACGAACGCTCGTGTCGGGCAGCGCACCGACTACGATCGGTTGACCCTCGAGGTCTGGACCGACGGCTCCGTGCATGCCGAAGATGCTCTGGCGTTCGCCGCCAAGATCCTCAAGGAGCAGCTGCAGGTCTTCATCAACTTCGTCGAAGAGGAAGAGCCCGAGCAGGACCTCGAGGACGAGGAGCAGGAAGAGCTCAATGAGAACCTGTTCAAGCGGGTCGACGAGCTCGAGTTGTCCGTGCGCGCGGCCAACTGCCTGCAGAACGCTGGCATCGAGTACATCTACCAGCTGGTGGAGCGCACCGAAGCCGAGATGTTGAAGACCAAGAACTTCGGCCGCAAGTCGCTCAACGAGATCAAGGAGATCATGGCCGAGCTCGGCCTCTCCCTCGGTATGAAGCTTCCCAACCTCACGAACAAGCCTCAGTAGACGTGTTTCCGGGAGCCCATTGCTCCTAGGAGGTCACCATGCGTCACCTCAAGTCCGGCCGCAAGCTCGGCATGAACTCCACCCATCGCAAGGCCATGTTCCGCAACATGGTTACTTCGTTGATGATCCACGGCCGCATCCGCACCACCGAGACCAGGGCCAAGGAGCTGCGTCGTATCGCCGACAAGCTCATCACCCTGGGCAAGCGTGTGCCTCCCAGCCGGCTCGCTTCACTGCAGGGCGACGATCTCGTCACTGCGCGCGCTCAGCGCGTCCACGCCATCCGTCAGGTGCGGCGTTGGGTGAACGACCGCGATGCGATCGACAAGATCTTCAACGAGTACGCCGAGCGCTTCGAGGCCCGCGAGGGTGGCTACACCCGGCTGGCCAAGCTCGGCTACCGGCCTGGCGACAACGCCCCGATGAACATCGTCGAGCTGATCCCCGCCGCCTCCTCGGTGGACGATCAGGACGTCGAGCTCGAGCAGGAAACTCCCAAGGTCGAGGCTGAGCCCGAGGCCGAGGTTGTGCCTGCTGCGGCCGACGAGCTCGATGAGATCGAGGCTCTCGCTGCCCAGGCCGAGGGCGAAGAGTAGCCTCGCCGACCACTCGCTGGATTTCTCTACGCCACGGGCCTCGGCTTCGCGCTGAGCCCGTGGCGAGTCGCGTCCAGGATGCTACGGTGCGTCCATGCACACACGACGCAGCCTGCTGACCTCCCTTGGTGCCATGGGCGCCTTGGCCGCGCTACCTTCGGCGGCGTGGGCAGCGGGTGGGCTTCGTGAGGGTGCGCTGCTGCCTGACGTGAAGCTGTCGAAGCTCGATGGCTCGTCGGTGGGGCTCGCCAGCACCATCAAGGGACGGGTGGCCTTGGTGAACTTCTGGGCCACCTGGTGCGGACCCTGTATGCAGGAGCTCCCGGCCCTCGATGCTCTGCACCGCAAGCTCGTCGCCAATCCCGACGTGCTCGTGATGGCGGTCAACGTAGACCAGGGCATCGGCCTGAGTTTCTTGGCCGACTTCTGGGGCCGGTATCGCCTGGATCTGCCCCTCTACGTGGACTCGGCGGGGCGGGCCAGCTCCACCTACCGCCTGGCGGTGCTGCCCATGACGTACATCGTGGACCGTGGCGGCATCGTTCGCCACGCCCTGGCCGGCTCCCGAAACTGGCAGAGCGACCAGTGGGCCCGCGGCCTCGAAGGCATGGCGACCGAGGAAAAGGGCGCCTGAAGCGAAGAAGGCACCCACCGAAGTGGGTGCCTATGGTGCGTGAGGAGGGACTCGAACCCTCACACCCTCTCGGGCACAAGGCCCTCAACCTTGCGCGTCTACCAATTCCGCCACCCACGCACGGGATGGACGGTGAGGACCGTCGCCCCGGCTATTATCCTGGGCACGGTGGGTGTCAAGCGCGAGAAAACATCAAAACGGAACCACAAGGCACTAGGCGCGCTCTCTGCAGCAGCCCAGAGCCAAAGCCGAAAGTGGCAGAAAATGGCAGCAAGAAAGACCCCCCAGAGGCCCCCAGAGAAGCTCACCAGTCCCGAAATAATCAACAACCAGATAGGGACCGAGGCCCCCTGACCGGGCGCGACAGGCGCCTTACCAGGGCATCGCTCACCTTGGGCGACCGGCACTCCCGTGCCGGCTTCGCCCGCCAGGGCCCTGGCCCCCCATCTGCGACGCTTGATGAGCGGCGCAGGGCGACGGAAGCAGTCATGATGCGAAGCTCGCTCTACGCTTCGAACTATCAGAGGAACGAGCTCTCTCTCGTCGGCGCCGCGTGAGCAATGCCGAAGCAAATTCCCCGCGGCTGTGAAGCGACGGGGAAGATGGTGGAGCTGAGGGGGCTCGAACCCCTGTCCGGGCAAGGCTCGGCCCTGTGGGCCGACCGGCGCTCCCGCGCCTGCCTTCGCCCCGCAGACAGTCCACCGGTATCTTGGCGATCACTGTTCAAATCCCACTACCGTCGTCTGTACCCGTTCGCTGTACCCGCTCTGAGGCCCACGGCCCCTCCAAGATGTTGTCGTCAGCCGCGGCGAGTCCACCGAGCCTTGCTTGGCCGACAGCCTTGCGCTTCTCGTAGTCATCGACATCATCGTAGTGCGTCCGGCACACGTCTTCGGTGTGGCCCATCATCGCCAGGCGGACCTCGTCGGCTACGCCCTCGCGCCGCAAGCGGCGAACCACTGCCCGTCGAATACCGTTCGCGGTGAAAGCCGGGACGTCTGCGGCGGCACATCCGCGACTCAGGACCCGCCCGAGCCACTTTTTCCGATCGACCCAGGTGCAGCCGGTCAGCAGATAGTCCTCAGGCCCCAGTTCATTCGCGCGCGTGGAAAGAGCTGCGTGCAGGGCCTCCGGGATCGCGGTGCGCCGCGGACCGGTCTTTCCGTCCATCACCACCATGCCACGCTGCAAGATGTGACCAGCGCGAATCGAGGCGACCTCGTCCAGCCGCCCGCCGGTCGCCCAGAGCAGTTCGACGGCGAGGCGCCGATCACCTTCGAGGCAAGCCAGCACGGCGAGCACTTCTTGCGCGGTGGGCGTGTGGCGGTTCGAGGTCCAGATCTGCCCTGGCAAGGCCAGCTCACGGACCGGAGGCAACGGTGCCCGGGCCCGCAGTTCGGCGTAGTCGCGACGGCCCCAGTCATGCGCCGCCTTGAGCACCTTGAGGTCGCCCCGTAGCGTGTGCGGCGCCCCGCCTTGAGATGCTGAGAGGCGAGAGTCGACCCAGCTCTCGAGTCGACCGGGCGTAAGATCCCGCAGGCGCAGCTCCACCAGCCCGAGGAACCGCACGCGTTCCTTGCCGCCCTTGCGGGCCCGAGGGCCGAACAGGATGCGGGCGGCCACCTGACGGTAGGCCGCAAGCGTGGACTCGCGAAGCTTCCCAGCTGTCACGCGGCGCTCGCCACGAAGCACCCAGGCGTTCAAGAGGTCTTCGACCGTCTCGATCCGCCAGGCGTGGGGTTCGTCAGGGCACG
The DNA here is from genome assembly GCA_937912125.1 of uncultured Pseudomonadota bacterium. Lineage (GTDB taxonomy): Bacteria > Myxococcota_A > UBA796 > UBA796 > JAFGLY01 > CALDOK01. Next base: position 4,627 of record CALDOK010000006.1, on the reverse strand, counting down.
AGGGTTCGGGGAGGCCTGCGGCCAGCAGCGCGCTTGCGGCCGCTCTGACCCCCACCTTGTCCTTGGCGTCGAACCACGTCGCTCCGCTCTCGGGATGCTTGAGGGTCACCGCCTGCCGCTTCCCGTCGCCCCGGGCAAGCCGGGCTCGCCAGGTCCACTGCGGGTGACCTTCCTTCAGCCGGTGCCGATGCGCCGTCAGCCGAAGCGGCTCGTGCTCGATGGGCTTCGGGCGTGTCGGAGTCTTGGTGGTCTTGGCCATGGGGGACCTCCTTGCTGAGGGCAAGCAGCCAGTCGCCGAACGGTGCGACCTTGCGGCGGCCCTCGAGGTGAAGTGAATGAGGGGCGTGGTCGCGGACGTAGGCGTCGCTGCGCTTCACCAGGCGGGCAACTTCATTGGCCGTGACCAGCGTCCCGGGTGAGCGGCGAAGTGCCGCCAGGGTCTGAAGCCGCACCTCGTTGCTCGTGGGCGGGCGGGGCTTCCTTTCGGTCGTGGTGGTAAAGCACCAGGCCTTCTCGATGTCCCCAGCGTCGTCTGGCTGCACTGGCTCCCACCTGCCGACCCTATGGAAGCCGACCGCGACCGTGGGCAGCAAATCGTGGGGGCCTAAGGAGAAGATGGTGCCGGACATGCTATGGCCTCGCAGGGCGGTTCTGGGAATGATGGTCGCGTCAGAGCGCAGGAAGCCCACCGCCGTGCCCGAGAGGCTGCCGGCGGTCCTGTACAGCCATCAGAATAAGGTGAACCACTCGGGCCGTCAACAACATCGTGCGCTCGTGAGTTCAGGTTCTTCGAAGGCTTTACGGGGGCAACACGTTGCCCCCCAGGGCGCGATGGTTGTTCACGATGGACCGGAACAACGCCTTTCGCGAAGCCCGCTCCACGGTGATGTCGGCGGCTGTGAGGCGCCAGAGTCGCGTCTCGGACCGGTCGAATCGGTAAACCCGATAAATAAATATCAGGCGTGACGAGCGCCTCTACGGGCTGGCCTCGCCCATCGTCACGGCTCGCCACCGCCGCACCAGAGCATCCGCTGAACGCAGCGGGCGGTAGTGCGGTGCCGCGGACAGGCCGACCCGCTGGGATGCCAGTGGGCCGCGACCCTGCTCATGACAGTTCGCTCGGCAGTTTCCTTGTCGAAACGCAGACTCGCCGTACAGGCAGGTCGCCGTATGTGCGGCGCAACCCCTCAATCCTCCCGGCCTTCCAGCAGCCGCGCGAGGAAGGGCGTGTCGTCCCATTCTCGGTGGTGCTGTCCCAGCCGCACCACCACGAGATCCTCGGACGGGAGGATGTAGAGCCGCTGGTCGTTGTACCCGGCCGCTACCACGAGATCCCGGTAGCCGTCGGGGTACATGGAGCCCTGGGATGCGATGTCATCGCTGGGGAGGCGCTCCTGCTGATTCTCATCCAGATCCTCGTTCAACCAGAACGTCAGCCCGTAGGCAGGCATAGACGGCGTGCCGGTCCAGCAATCGGACATGGCGCCCTCGGGAAGCAAGCGGGCTCCCTGCCAGACGCCGTCATCGCGGACGAACACCCCATACTTGGCCCACTCGAGGGCGGTCGTGAAGCAGCCATACGGCAGCATCGGGTTGCCCGATGGGTCGTGGATCCACCCCGCATAGCGGAAGCCGAGCGGATCCAGGATGCGCTCCTCCAGCCAGTCCAGGGGGCTGCGGTCCAACAGGCGCTCCATGAGGGCCCCGAAGGCCATGAGGTGTGCGGAGCCGTACTCGAAGACCTCGCCAGGCACCGTGGCGACCTCACCCTCGAGGGCGAGGGCGTACTTATCGTCCACGCGCTGGTTCGAGGTCAGTCCATCATGGGTGAGCAGCCAATCCTGCTGCTCGAGGCCGCTGGTGAAGTTCAGGAGCCGGCGGGCGGTGATCTCGGTGTAGGGCTCGCCGGCCTGGGACCACTCTTCGAGGGTGTCGGCGGCGGGAGCATCGAGGTCCAGGATGCCCTCGGCTCTCGCTGCCAGCGCCATGCTGCAGGAGAAGCTCTTGGTGCCGCTGAAGATGTGGACCGGATCCTCCAGGCTGTAGCCCGCCGCGTAGTCCTCGAAGACGATGGTCTGCCCCTGGATGACCACAAGGGCCAAGCCATTGCGCTCCTGCGACCAGGCAGCGGCCAGCTCGTAGTGTGCGCGTTGCTCCTGGCTGGGCTCGCCGCGGGCGAAGGTGCCGTCGTCGGGGATGGGGGTGTCGTAGTCGATCCGGGCGCGGCAGCCGAGTAGGGCGAGCCAGGGAAGGCCCAGGAGAAAGCGCCGAGAGGAGGTTGTCATGAGGTCATGATACCAGGGGCTGGGCGCTGCGCGGTCGCGGGCGGTCACCAGGTCTCGGGCCACTCCCCCTTGGCAGCCTCCGCAAGGACCTGTACCAGGACGTCGGGTCGGTCGGTCTGGAGCAGCTGCACGCCCGCATCCACGAAGGCCTTCCAGCCCTCGGTGCTCCCGGTGCCGATCCAACTCAGATCGCCGGCGAAGACGTCCTGCTGCACCCGCCACCCTCGGGCCTGGGCCGCTGATCCCAGCTCGGGGTCGGCCAAGAGCTGGGCGATCTCCACGAAGGCCAGGCCCGGCAGCACGGCGACGGCGTCCAGGTCGGCCGGATGCTCAACGGGCACCAGCCAGCGGAGGTCTGGAGTCAGCTGGGCAGCCTGGATCAGCGACGAGAGGTCGTCCCTGACCAGGGCGTGGGCTGCGTGCTCCGGTGCTTCCAAGGCCGCCACCATCAGGTCCAGACGATCCGTCTTGACATCGACGTACAGCACCACACCGACGGCGATGGGGTCACCGCTGTTCACGCTATCAACAAGACGGGTGGCCCCACAAAGGTCTCACCTGAGGGCGTGCGGTAGAGCCACCTGCAGGGTGCCCCGCCAGTGCTTTTCGAGAAGCCCGGGCGGCACTACCCACGGATAGCCAGGATCAAGCGCCAATATGGGCGAAAAGGCAGGTAAAAAGCCCCTTATCGCCCATTTCACGGTTTGGGGCCAAAACCGTGAAGTATGGTCGTGCGTAGTGCAGGGTGGAGGCCCTGGAAGACACCAGAACACCGACTCGACGACTCATGTGCAGCAGCACATTGGGACACATCTTGCAGCCTGCGAAGGGACGAGCCTTCTTTGTTGTCAAGTTCATGCAAAGCGGCGACGGAAGTTGCCCGCTGGCGCTCTTACTATCAGAAGGCACATTCCTTGAGCCCGCAGCCGGGGACCAGTCTCGTGACTCCAACGCATCATACACCTGCTGCTGTTACCAGGCGACGAGGTGACGGAGAGGACCGCATCGTGGTGATGAGCTTCGCCATGGTCCGTCAGTCGAGCGGGGGGGGGTAGTGTGGCCAGCCTGGAACAAAGCGTCGTCGATGAGAGTATCAACCGGAGCACGACCACCCCCATCCCCACCCCAACAGGCGAGGTAGTGGCCTTGGGCGGCAAAGCATGAGTCAATACGGCGAGCAGCGACGAGGCCAGAACGCCCAGCCGCTGCGTGTCCGCAGCCTGCTTTGGGAAGTGCAGGCGGCGCAAGACGCGCTGTGGGGTGCCTACGATGGTGATCCGGTGGACTTCTTGGCAGAGGGTGGGGATCATCCCGATCTCGAAGCCTGGTGTCATCGTGAGGGTCTCGACGCGCAGCGGATCGCCGCCCTGATGGTCCGCGAGCTGGCGCCACTGCACCCTGGCATCATCGGCGAGCAGGCCGCGGCCACCCCTGGTCGGCTCACCGAGCTCGGAAGGGCCCTCGCGGGCAGCTGCTCGGCTTGTCTCGAGCTGTTGGGCCCCCACATAGCGATTCAGCTGGTGCGCGGGCTGGCGGTCCCCGAACGCGACGAAGACCCCTGGCCCGAGCAGCAGCTGGTAGCGCTGGGTGAGCGCCATTCTGGCGTAGCAGCACTGCTTCGGGGCTATGATGAGGCAATGAAGGGCCAGCCATCCAGAGCCGAGAACCACGAGCAGTCCTTGTGGCAGCGGCTGCGTCGCCACCTGCTCGCACTTCGTGCCCGGCGCTTCATGGGCTTGCAGGTGCAGCGGTTGCTGTCGTTGAGCCTGCAGGTCGAGGCCAGTCAGCACGACCCCGCGCTGTTGAGAGAGCTGGGGCAGCTGGTGCTCGATCGGGGTGAGGTGGTGAAGAACGGCAAGGAACTGCAGGACCTGCTTGCCATCGCCCGTGAGGCCCTGGGACGTGAGGCGGTGGAGCCTCGCGAACAGAGCATCCAGGGATGGAGAGCGACCCTCGTCGAGGTGGAGCGCCAAGCCCAGCGCATGGACCGGGCGGTGCGGCCGTTTGGCAGGCGCGCGGTGGTGATCATCGAGGATCGGCTGCCCGACGACCGGGACAGGTCCGTAAGGCTCCACTTCGAGACGCCGCCTGAAGCCTACGAGGCAGTCAGCGGAGCGCTCGTCCGGTCTCCCTTGCCTGTGGCGTGTCAGGGTTGTCACACTCTGCCCGCGTTGCGCGAACTCATCGAAGTCTGCAGTGCGCCCGCACTGCGGGGCGGTCCTTTCTTTCCAGTCCCAGCCGGCCACAAGCCCGCACCCCCGTGAGGGGGCTGGGCCGACCAGCCCGCCCCCGAAGTGAGCCGACCATGCGTAGCCTTCCGACACCCACCTTTCTCTGCCTGC
>CALDOK010000005.1 GCA_937912125.1 uncultured Pseudomonadota bacterium | reverse complement strand
TTGATTAGGAATCAAACGCTCTATCCGGATGAGCTAAGGGGGCGGCCAGCCCTGCTAACCCGGTGGCTGTGTGGGTTGCACAGGTGTGGAGGGACGAGCCTGCACTGGAGTGTGGGGTGCTGAGACGTCCGGGGCGCCCCGGCCTCTATTTGTCGTTGATCTTCCACGTTTTTTGCATTCGCAGGGACTTGGCGCGGCGCTTGCAATGCTCTCGGTCGTCACGAGATGGGCGGTCCATCTCGACGAACCACCGAGAGGCACACCATGACCTTCATTCCCGCCACCGAGTCCGCCATCGTCCACCCGAACATGCGCCGTGAAGAGCTGCCCCTGGAGATCCTGCTGGAGCTGGACGCCTTCGAGGAGGCCCTCCGGCAGCCGGAACCCCAACCTCAGCTTGAGCAAGGGTTCGAGGACTGGCTCTGCGAGCTCGAAGAGCTGGACACCGACGCCCTCGAGCCGCTGGATGACGCTCCCGCGGGCCAAGGCGAGGCTCACGCGAGCACCGATGGCTGGCCTCGCAGCTTCGAGGAGCACCTCACCGAGATCCGTGCTGCCGGCGACGACCCGGCGGCCCGGCGCGCGCTCTCGCTCATGGGGCTGGGCGACATCCAGGGCCTCGAGCCCGCAGTCGCCGCCATCACCAAGACCTCCGAGGCCCTGTTGTTCTGGCAGCCCATGCTCGACATGGAGCAGGACGGCTTCTTCACAGCCCACCACCGCGAGCTGCGGGCCTGCCTGGTGCTGCTCGAGGCCAACCCGGTGCCGGCTGGCGCTCGGGCCCTCCACCAGCGCTGGCAGGCCGCCCGTGACGAGCTGGTGGACCTGCTGCCAGGCTGGGCCTGCCAGGGCGTCGCGGTGTGCTAGTCCCGCTTCTTGCCGGCGTCACGCCCGGGCCGGTGCGCGGGAGCGTCCCCTCCGATCTGCTGCAGCTCATCGTAGCCGGGCAGCGCGCTGAGGTCGGGGATGACCACGATCTCGATGCGACGGTTGGCGGCCTTGCCCTCGTCGGTCTCGTTGCTCGCGATGGGCTGGAAGAAGGCGTAGCTCGCGGCGCTGATGCGCTCGGGGGGCATCCCCGCGGCCACCATGGTCTTGACCACGGTGAGGGCACGGCCCGAGGCCAGCTCCCAGTTCGAGGGGTACTGAGCGGTGCGAATAGGATCGTCGTCGGTGTGTCCCTCGACCTGGAAGCTGCGGTCAGGGATCGAAGCGAGCACGCCCGAGACCTCCTCGATGGCCGTCCGGCCCTCAGGGCTCAGGTCCGCCGAACCAGAAGCGAAGAGCACGTCGCTGGCCAGCGCCACCACCATGCGTCCGTTCTGGATCTTGACCTTCAGCTTGCCCGCGTCGATCAACTTCTGGAAGCGGCTGAGCAGGTCGCGGTAGGCGGACAGGCGACGCTCGGTGGCCTCACGACGGGCCTCGAGCTCGGCCAGGGCCTGCTTCATGGACTCCACATCGGACTCCAGGCGACCCTTGCTGGCCAGCAGCGTGGCCTCCCGGTCTTGGCAGTCCGCCAGAGCGTCGCGCTTGCCCTGGAGGGTGGCCTCGAGCTCGGCGATGCGCCCCTCGAGTCCCGCGACGCGGGCTTGCTCCACGGCCACGGCTTCCTCCAGCTCGAGGATGCGCCCATCACGGACGGTCACGGTGGCGCCGGCATCGGCCAGGTTGCTCTCGAGCTCGCGAAACTTCTTCATGGGCACACAGCCGAGGCCGAGCACCAGCAGCAGGGGAAGGGCACGGAAGGACGACATTGGGATCCTCTCTTTGCAGGCCGGGTTCTGGCAGCGGCTTACTCGGGCGCGGCCGCGGCGTCCACCCGCCACCCCCACCGTCCCACGGATACCGATTGGAACCGTAGTTTTCGCCGTTGCAGTCGAGCTTGACGATGATTGATGGCCGATGCTAACCTCCACAACGCCTTTGGCCCGATTAGGACAGAGCCTTGCGCCCTGGAGCGACCGCATGAACCCCACCCGTCTGATCCTTCTGGCCGGCACCCTGCTCATCGCAGGCTGCCAGTGCAACAACGGCCCCGCCACCGACGACACCGGCCCCCCCGACGCTCCCCCAGAGCGTGACCGCGGCCAGTGGCTCTCCATGGGCACCCTGGCCGACGGCACCGTGGCCGCCTCCTACTTCGACCGCGGCGAAGACGGCCTGGGAGTGGCCTTCGGCAAGATCACCGGCGATGGTGTGACCTGGACCTACGAAGAGGTCGAGGGCTTCCAGGACGCCTCCGGCCTGGACAGCGGCAACCTGGGCACCCACACCAGCCTGGTCGTCGCCCCCGGCGACATCGTCTGGGTCGTCTACTACGACATCTCCAACGGCTCTCTCCGCTACGCGCGGCGGCACAACTCCGCCATAGCCGGCTCCATGGAGCTCACCAGCGTCTGGACCACCGGAGTGGCCGACGTGGGCGGCGGCGCCCGCCCCGACGCCGGGCAGTGGTCCAGCATGGCCCTCGATCCTGCGAACAGGCCGGTCGTGGCCCACTACGACGTTGCCGAGCAGGAGCTGCGCGTCACCCGCTGGGACGGCACGGCGTGGGGCAATCAGGTGAAGATCCAGGGCGAAGAGTACACCCTGGGCGACACCGGCGGTCCCAGCAAGCCTGCCGACGTGGGCATGTTCGCGGACCTGTACATCACCACCGATGGCACCGAGTACATCGCCTACTACGACGCCGCCTGGCGACGGTTGCTGCTGGCCGTGGGCGGGGTCGACGGCTTCGAGCAGTACGTGGTCGATGAGTCCGCCAACGTCGGTCAGTGGCCCTCGCTGCTGGTCGAGGACTCCGGAACTGTCCACATCGCCTACCACGACGTCGACAACCAGGATCTCCGCTACGCCACCGGCACGCCGGGCAGCTTCACCATCTCCACCATCGACGACGGCGAGCTCACCGGGGCCGACACCGAGATCTTCCAGAACGGCGACCTCCTGTCTGTCCTCTACTTCGACGGCCAGAACAACGACATCAAGCAGGCAACCCTGGTAGGCGGCGCCTGGGCTGTGGCGACCCTCGCGGGCGACGACGGCACGGGCCTGGGGTACCACAACGAGGTGGTGCTCTCGAAGGGCACCTACTACGCGGGCTGCTACGACTACTCCAACCGTTCCATCTGGTTGGGCGCCATTCAGTAGGACCATCGATGACCACTCGTTCCCCCTCGCCCGGCCCGCTTGGGCTCATCGGCCTGCTCTGTGCGCTGCTCCTGGCCGTGCCGGCCCAGGCTGGACAGCTGCTTGTAGACGTCCTGGACGTCGGGCAGGGCGACGCCATCCTGCTGCGCAGCCCCGAAGGCAAGACTGTGCTCATCGACGCAGGCACGGGCAGCACCGACATCGTGGCCGAGCTCCAGGGTCGCGGGGTCACCCAGATCGATCTGGCTGTGTCCACCCATCCCCACGCCGACCACATCGGCTCCATGGAGGATGTGCTGCGGGCCATGCCCGTTGGCGTCTTCATGGACAACGGCGTGCCACACACCTCCAAGCTCTACACCGACCTGATGATCGCCGTCGAAGAGCTCTCCATTCCCTACATGGAGGCCGAGGCCGGACAGCAGATACAGTTCGGCGAGGAAGCCACCATCGACGTGCTGTGGCCCACCAAGTCCAAGCTGCGGGGCACCCGCTCCGACCTGAACGCCAACTCGGTGGTCCTGCGTCTGCAGCACGGCGACAACTGCTTCCTGTTCGTGGGCGACGCCGAGGAAGAGACCGAGGTCCGCCTCCAGGTGCGGGGGCTCGAGGGCTGCGGCGCCCTCAAGGTGGCCCACCACGGCTCCGACCACAGCAGCACCGATCGTTTCCTCTCCAAGGCCCAGCCCAGCATCGCCCTGATCAGCGTCGGCGAGCACAACCGCTACAACCACCCGGGCGAAGAGACCCTCCGCCGCCTCGAACGCCACGGCAGCCAGGTCTACCGCACCGACCAGCAGGGCGCCCTGCGCGTGATCTCCAATGGCCGCACCATGAAGGTCCTCGAGGGCATCGCCACGGTCAGCTCGAGCCAGGTGCCTCCGCCCTGGGCCCAGGCCCAGGCCCAGGCCGCGGCTGCCCATTCCCAGGCCGCAGCGGCTGCAGACGAGGAAGGCCCTCCGGACCACGAGGCGGACCAGTTCGGCGCCCCCTCGAGCTCCGGCTACGTCGCCAGCAAGAAGAGCGAGGTCTTCCACAAGCCCGACTGCGAGTGGGCCCAGAAGATCAATCCTGGGAACCAGATCGAGTACGAGACCTACGAGCAAGCTGTGCAGGACGGACGACGGCCCGCCCACTGCTGCAACCCCACCGCAGAAGACGACCAGTAGCAGCGAGGTCACCATGATCGTCGTGGACCGCATCGAGGGTGCCATGGCCATCCTCGAGATCGATGGAAGCAGCTACGAGTTCCCTGCCAGCGCCCTGCCCAGCGGTGCCGGCGAGGGCGCCGTGCTCCAGCTGTCCCTGGACCCCTCCGCCGGTGATCAGCGCGCTACCGATGCGCGCGCACGGCTGGAGCGCCTGAAAAGGGCCAGCCCCAAGCCTGGAGGCAAGCTGGTCCTCTAAGGACACACCGGCGTCAGCTTCTTTCTGGTTTTACTCGCGGCCGGTAGGGGCTAGAATGGACTCCCCCTTCGGGAACGGAGACCATCCATGCGCCGCCTCCTGTTGCTCCTGCTGGCCTGCCTCTTCCTCGGTCTCCCCGCGTGGGCCAGCTCCGTGAACATCAACACGGCCGGTCAGGCGGAGCTCGAGACCCTGCCCGGCATCGGCCCCGCCAAGGCCTCGGACATCATCGCGTGGCGCACGACCAACGGGCCCTTCACCTCCCCGGCCCAGCTCGACGATGTGCCGGGCATCGGCGCCGCCACCCTCAGTCGGCTGCTGCCCCTGGTGAACGTCGGCGGCGCGAGCGCTGCCGCCACCCCCAGCGCACCGGACGCCGATCCTCGGGCCACCGAGCTGGCCACCGCCACCGCCCGCCCTGCGGACATCGGCCTGACCATCCAGCAGGCCCCCGCCAGCTCGGAACAGCCCGTGAGCTACGAAGATCCCGCCCACGACCAGCCCGCCGCCGCCCCCCAGGCATCGGCCCGCGGTCAGGTGGACATCAACAGCGCCTCGGCGGCCGAGCTGATGGCACTACCCGGCATCGGCGCCTCCAAGGCCGCCCTGATCGTGGTCAGCCGTGATCAGCTGGGCCCCTACTCCAGCTGTTCCGACCTGCAGCGGGTCAACGGCATCGGCGCCAAGACCGTCGAGAACCTCGCGGCCATGTGCACCACGGGCAGCGGCAGCGCCCCCCGCAGCCCCAGCAGCCGGCCCAGCGCCTCCTCGACGCCCGCGCCCGCGGGCGACCGCGTAGACGTCAACAGCGCCAGCGCAGCCCAGCTCGACACCCTACCCGGCATCGGCGCCTCCAAGGCCGCCCTGATCGTGGCCGACCGAGAACAGAACGGCCCCTACTCCAGCTGCTCCGACCTACAGCGCGTCAACGGCATCGGCGCCACCACCGTGGCCAACCTCGAGCACCTGTGTGTCGCCCGATAGTGGGCGCGCCGGCTAGCCCTGGAAGCGCTTGAGCGCCTGCTCCACCAGCTGGGCGGCGCTGCCAGGGGCCACGGCCGGGGCCGCTGGAGCGGGGCCCGCAGGGCCCACCACACCTTCGGCCTGAGGCCCCAGGCCAGCCTTGTGGCGCTTGTCCACAAGCACCTGCACGTCGTTTCCTGGGATAGGGCGCGGACCACCGAGCTGCCGGGCGACCATGGCGATCTTGCAGAGGTGTTCCACCAGCTCCATGCGCAGGAAGCAGGTCTCCAGATCCGGCCCCACCGTGAGCACGCCGTGGTTGGCCATCAGCACCGCGTCGCCGTGACGGAGGGCAGCCTGTAGGCCCCTGATCTCATCGTCTGAGCCGGGGAAGGCGTAGGGCACGGTGGGGATGCGGGCGCCGAGGCTGACCACGGGCTCGGGCATGAAGGGCTCGCCGAGCTCGACCCCCGCGACGGCGAAGCCTGTGGCGGTGGGAGGGTGGGCGTGCAACACCGCGCGAACCCGTGGCCGCGCGCGGTAGGCCGCCAGGTGCAGCTTCATCTCGGAGAAGGGCTTGCGGGTGCCCTGCAGGCGCTGGCCCGTGCCGTCGACCACGATGAGCCCCTCAGCGCCCACGTCTGCCTTGGAGACGGCGGTGGGCGTGCAGAGGTAGCGGCCGTCGTCGAGCCGGACGCTCAAGTTGCCATCGTGGTTGGCGACCCAGCCCGCGGCATGCACGGCGTGGGCGTAGCGGACCAGATCGCGGCGGAGCTGCTCTTCCATCGGTGCCCCTACTCGCCTGGGCCGCTGAGGGTGGCCTGCCCCCGCAGCTCGACCTCATCGACGATGGCGAGGATCACGGAGTGGTGCGGGACCTCAGCCATGGGAGGCTTGGCCAGGATCTGGCGGGCGGTGTTGCCTTCCCGGGCGCAGAGCACCAGGTCACCGACCCCCGCCTGGACAGAGTCCACAGACAGGAAGCTGCGCCCCATGGGCTCGCCCTGGGGATCGACCGGCTGGCAGACCATGACCGCGTACTGCTCGAACACAGGGTGCTTGACGGTGCTGATGGCGTTGCCGATGACGCGACAGAGGATCATCCCAGGTACCTCTCGTCGCCCCAGTAGTGGTCTACGATGGCCACGATGCCGACGTCGACCGGCGCGAAGGGATTGGGCAGGCCCATGGCGGCCTCACGGCCGGTGACCCACTCGACGGTGTCGCCCGGGCCGGCCTGGAGCGGGTCGGCCGCGATGACAGGCGGGCCATCGGGCTGGCCGCTGTGGTCGTGGGGCTGGATGACCAACAAGCGCACGCCCTCGAGCGTGGGGTACTTCTGCTCGCAGACACAGGTGCCGATGACCTTGGCCAGCTGCATCACAGACCTCCGGGCCGGAAGGGGGGCGGGCGCAAGAGCCACACCAGGAACTCCGGATGGGGCCTGGCGATACGCTCGATGGCGAACAGGGAGCCTCGCTTGGCCAGCACCCGCTCGCCGGCAGCCAGGGCAGCCTCGACGTCGTGCTGGGCGCCGTGGACCACATAGTAGGCCTTGCCGCCCAGGGAGCCGGCCACCCGGAGCCCACAGAGCTGGACATCGGCGTCTTTGAGGGAGCGGTCACAGGCCTCGAGCAGCCCAGCGACGTGACGCCCCTCGACCACACCAACGCAGTCCGGCTCATCGACGTCGGTGACACCCATCAGGCCCCGGGTGACGCCAGGGTGGACCACCGGCAGGAGCATACGCTCCACCACCCGATCGGCCCCCACGGCGCAAGCCGCGGCGTAGGACTCCTCGACCTCGGCCACGGCACCCGAGAACAAGATCAGGTACTTGCCCGGCTCGACCAGGTTGGCCTCATGGATCTGGACGGTGGCCTGCTTGACCATGGCATCCACAGCACGCAGCCCGCGGGCCACGCTGTCGAGCTCGATCAGGGCCAGTGCCTCGACCAATGGGCGTTCCTTTTCCGCTAGACGATGCGGAAGTGTCCCGCCAGGGTGCAGCGGCGCACGCGGGTGAAGTGGCCTGCGTGGGTGACGCCTTCGCCTGTGGGGCTGGCGATGGTGAAGGAAGTGTAGCCCTCTCCGCCGAAGCCCAGGCCCGCATAGTTGGGCGCGTTCTTGACGAAGATGGAGCAGTCGCACAGCCGGGCCATGCGGTGAAGCATGTCGATGTTCTTGGAGTACATGCTGGCGGTGTGCCGGTTGCCCTGCTCCGCCTGGACGGCCATGTCGATGGCTTCATGCACATCGCGGCAGCGCACGATGCCGATGACCGGCATGAGCAGCTCGCCCTGAACGAAGCTGTGTTCGAAGGGCACCTCGGCGAAGATCAACCGAGGATCGCCGCGGAAGGGCACGTCGATCTCCCGCAGGATCTTGCCGGCGTCCTGCCCCACCCAGTCGCCCACCGGGTGGCGCTTGTCGGGCTGGACCACCAGCTTCTCGCAGCGGGTGATCTGGTGGTTGCGCAGCTGGACGGCGCCGCAGTGCTGCATGGCCTCCATGAGCTGGTCGGCCACCGCATCGACCACAAACACTTCTTTTTCGTCGATGCAGATGAGGTTGTTGTCCATGGACGCGCCGGCGATGATGCCTCGAGCGGCCTGGCCGATGTCGGCGGTCTCGTCCACCACCACCGGGGGGTTCCCCGGGCCGGCGGCCACGACCTTCTTGCCCGAGTTCATGGCCACACGGACCACGGCGGGCCCGCCGGTGACCACCAACAAGTTGATGCCCGGGTACTTCATCAGCTCCTGAGCAGACGCGATGGTGGGCTCGGCGACGCAGCACAGCAGGTTGTCGGGCCCGCCGACCTCCATGCTGGCGCGGTTCATGATGTCTACGGTGTAGGCCGAGATGTTCTTGGCCCGCGGGTGGCAGTTGAAGACCCCCGTGTTGCCGCCCGCCACGAAGCCGATGCCATTGCAGATGATGGTCTCGGTGGCGTTGGTGGTGGGGGTGATGGATCCGATGACCCCATAGGGCGCGCGCTCGACCAGGGTGAGGCCCGAGTCGCCGGTGTAGGCGATGGTCTCGAGGATCTCAGGCCCCGGCGTGCGGTTGATGGCCAGGACGTTCTTCTTGACCTTGTCCTCGACCCGGCCCATGCGGGTCTCTTCCACCGCCATGCGCGACAGCTCCATCACCTTCTCGGTGAGGCGCTTGCGCATGTTGGCGATGATCTCGCGACGCTTCTCGAGGGGAAGCGCCACGAGCACCTGCTGGGCCCTGCCCGCAGCAGCGGTGCACTGCGAGACGTCGGGCAGGACGCCGTGGGGCTGTGCCGGTGGGGCAGAGGGCGCGGACGGAGCCTGGCCCGCGCGGACCTGGCTGAGCACGCGCTCGACGATCTCGGAAACCTGCTCGCGAGGCAACATGGGGAACCCCTGGGTTCAGGCGAGGCCGGAGGAGGGGATCACCCCTGGCCCTGGCCCGGGTTCTTCAGGAACTTGGTCTCGCCGCCCACCTCGAGGATATCGACGATGGCCATGACCACCGCGTCACAGGGACGCTTGTCGGTGGCCTTGGTCATGCGGGCGCTCGAGCCCTGGGCGTAGAGGACCACTTCGTCGATGCCGGCGCCCATAGCGTCGGCTGCGACCACGAAGGTGTCTTTTTCCTGCAGGTCGAGACCGAGATCGCGGACCAAGTAGAGCTTGAGCCCCTCGAGCTTCTCGTCTTTGCGGGTCGACACCACGGTGCCGACGATCTTGCCCAGCTTCATGGCGCCTCCGGAAACGGCGTGAGAAGAGGTGAGGCACCCCCTGGGGGGCGCTCGGACACGCTCCGGAGGAGCCTACTTCTTGGGCTGGGGCTTGCGGCCCAAGGGCAGCACTTCGTCGATGTTCTCGTGCGGGCGGGGGATCACGTGCACGCTGACCAGCTCGCCTACGCGCTGCGCCTGGCGGGCGCCGGCTTCGGTGGCGGCCTTGACCGCCGCGACGTCGCCGCGAACGATGGCGGTGACGTAGCCGCCGCCGATCTTTTCGTAGGAAACGAGCTCGACCCGCGCGGCCTTGACCATGGCGTCACTCGCCTCGACCATCGCCACGAAGCCCTTGGTTTCGATCATGCCCAGAGCATCGGCCATGAGGAACTCCTCTTTTGCTTCCGTTTGGAAGATGACTACGGTTTGGCGGGGCTATGCGCCCCGACCGGGACTGGAACGGGGTTGAACCTAGCGCGCGGGGTGCCTCGGAGCAAGGGGCGCCCGAGCCTCTCCAGCGCGTGGTGGCGGGCTCTTCCGCCCGTCCTGGCGAAGCACCACCGCGCGGCTCTCGGCATCGTAGCCCAGACGCAGGCGAGCGCTGTCCGCCAGGATGTGCACCTGCAGGCCGCTCAGCCCCGCCGCATGCAAGCCGCCATCACCGGCATCGTAGGTGGAGGGGAAGGGCGACAGAGAGCGCCACTCCACCGCGTGACTGGCGATAACGATGGTGGCGGCCTGGGGTTCGGAGTCGATCCAGTCGTTGTCCGCGAACAGGACCTGGGACGGAGCATCCAGCGGCCGCTCGAGCAGGGAACCGGCGGCCACGAGGAAGCCGGTGGCACCCACTTGCTCGTACAGCGCCCGGAACAGGGCCTCGTGACCTGCAGCCCGGGCCTCGCTGGCGTGGGCGTCCAGCACCCCGACGGCATCGACCAGCAACGGAGCATCAGCCCCCTGGCGCAGCGCGTAGGCATCGGGGTCGCGCTCCACCACCCACCCGAAGCGGTCCTCGTGCTCGGGAAGGTCGCCATAGGCGTACCACTCCCCGGTGTTGACCGTTCCCGGGCCGGCCCATGCCACCGCCTCGGCATCCACGGGGGCTTGTTCGGGCAGCCCGGCGTCGAGGGCGAAGACCCAGCCCTCGGTCAGGCGGTCCAGGCGAAGCTCCGTAAACACCAGGGGGCGCCCACAGTCCCGCACGAGCTCGCTCGCGGGCGTCGCCTGCAGGAAGCTCACCGCCCCGACCCCCACCACCCGAGCCTGGCCGGCGCGGATCACCAGCCCGGTCTTCTGCTCGACGCCGATCCCGAGCAGAGCAGCCGGCGCGCCCTCGTCGAGGGCCCGGGCCATGGCCCCTGCCAGGCGCCCCAAGCGCCCACGCTGCGTGAAGTGAGTGTCGATCACCACCCCGGGGACGAAGCCCAGGAAGTCATCGTGTACGCCCGAGCCACCGTCGCTGGCGTCGTCGAGCCAGGGGGTGCAGGCGTCCTCGAGCACGTCGAGAGCCACGAGATCCTGGCCGCCAGCCAGAGCGAAGCCAGCCTGCGACATGGCCCCGGCGCTGGTGCCACCGATGCCGCCGCCGCGCTGCTCCACCAGCGCGCGCAGGCCGAGCTCGAGGGCCGTGTCGTTCCACAGGTCGTAGTACTCCCCCTGATCCCCACCCTTGATGAACGCGGCATCGACCGCGGCCAGCCTGGCACCCAGGCCCGGGGCCTCGGCGTCCTGCCGGCTCGCAACCTGCAGGTTGAAGGCCTCGTCTGCCCCCAGCCACTCCAGGTAGCTGGGCAGCCAGTCGCTCTCGGCAGCGGTGGAGAGCACCACCACCCGCACCAAGCCATCGCCGGTGACGTCACCACCCTCCATCAGCGCGCCGTACAGGCGCGCGGACCAGCTCTCGGCGTCACCTTGATCACCCTCGCTGCCGCCCCCGGCCAACACCACGATGCCCGGGCCGACCACCGGGTCGTTCTCGCCGGTGTCACCGCTGTCCACGACGCTGTCCGGCGCAGTGCTGTCCGGCGCAGCGCTGTCCGGCGCGGCGCTGTCCCCGCCGGAGTCCCCCGGTCCAGAGCAGCCCAGGGCCAGCGCGACCGGGGCCAGCGCGACCAGGGCACAGTGCTGCGGACGACACATGGCGCTTCCTCCTGCTGCAGAACAAGATAACGGCAAGCTGAACCCCCGCGAGGAGCGTCGCATGTGGATGGTGATCCTGTTGCTGGCCTGCGGCCAGGACCCCGAGCCCGTCGAGCTCCCTGCCCCAGTCCAGCGGGCCATGACGCAGGATCTCGGCCCCGAGCTTGGCGAAGGGCGCAAGGCCTTCCGCGACCACTGCCAGGCCTGCCACGGCATGGACGCCCTGGGTGACGGTCCCGCGGCCGCCGCCCTGGCGGACACCCCGGGAGCCCTCGCCATCCGCAGCCGCGATCCGGCCAAGCTAGAGCGCACAATCCGGCGCGGCATCCCCGGCACCGCGATGCAAGGCTTCGGCGGCCTCGAGGACGCCCAGATCGAGGCCATGGCCGCCTGGCTGGCGGGCCTCGCCCCACCACCCGCAGCACCCGCGCCGGAATGACGGCAGAGCGCCGCACCTGGCTGCTGGCGGGCCTGCTGGCCCTGCTGTGGGGCCTCGGGCCGGCGCTGCCTGCTCTGCTGCGGGGCGAGCTGATCGGACAGCCCTTCACCGACCTGTACCCCGCGGTGTGGGGCCTGCACTGGTTCGCCTCCCATCAGCCAGGGCTGCCCACGGTGGCCGCAGAGCTGGCATGGCCCGAGGGCATGGGCTTCTACTTCAGCTCGCCCCTGCACGGCTGGGCGGCCTGGCCCCTGCTCGCCGCCGGGCTGCCCCTGCCCTGGGTCTGGAACCTGCTTATCGTCCTGGCCAGGGTCGCAGGGCCCCTGCTGGCCTTCGCCTGGCTGAGAGCCGAGGGAGCCAAGCCCAGCGGGGCCCTGGCAGGGGCCGCGGTCTTCGGCTGCGCCCCCATGTTTCATGGCTACGCGGTGGAGGGCATCGTAGAGGGCACCGACGCCTGGACCCTGGCCCTGTGGGGCCTGCTGGTGGCCCGACGTCGCTTCGTGCCCTCCATCCTGGCCTTCTGGCTGGTGGTGGCATCTTCCTGGTACCTGGGCCTGGCCGCCCTGCTCGTGGCCGTGGTCCGGGCCCGGGAGCACCGGGTGGTCTGGCTCTCTGCCCTGGGCGGCCTGCTGCTGGCCGCCCCCCTCTGGTGGCTCTTCACGGAAGCGTTTCCAGCGGCGAGTCCCCTCCCCTCCGAGATCCGCGTCGCCATGGGCGCCCAGCTCGGCCTGCCCAGCCCCGGCGTCCTGGCAGGCCAGAACCCCTTCGCCATCACCGGCTACCTCGGCTGGATCCCCATGGTGCTCTTCCTGATGGGAGCCCGGCGCCAACCCTTCCTGGCGGGTGGCGCAGCCCTGTGCTGGCTGCTGGCCACCGGCGCCGGCCCCTGGTACGGGCTCCCCGGCCTGGCCATGGTGCGCTTTCCCTACCGGCTTGTCGCCGCCAGCCTGTTCCTGGCGGCCCCGGTGGTAGCTCAGGTGGCAGGGCGTTGGCGCTGGGGTGGGGCGCTGGGCTTCGCCATCGCCCTCGAGTTCCTGCTGCTCGCCCCGGTCGAGCCCGTCCTGCCGGGGTCCCCCGCGGGGTTGCCCGCCGTTTACGACGGGGTGACGCCCACGCCGCTGCTGGAGGTCCCCGGTCCGGTGGCTCGGCCCCCTGGTGAGATCAACCGCTCCCGCCCTCGCGCCCGCTACCTGCTCTACACCCTGATCGACCACGCCGCCGCCTCCCCCTGGGCCCCGGACTTCAACGGCGTCTCCCACGGGCGCCAGGCCGAGTGGCTGGCGACCTGGCAGGCCCTGGATCCACTGGTGCAGGACCAGCCCCCCAGCCCACCAGACGTCTCCGCGCTGCGAGACCAGGGCATCGCCCAGGTGATGCTCCACGTCGACGAGCTGGGTGGCGAGCGCGCGGCGCTGGCCCGCCTGGCCCTCGAGGCTGCAGGCTGGCTCTGCACCGCCCGGGACGACCGGCAGGAGCTCTGGCGATCTGGCGAGTAGCTACTCGCTCACCGGCTCGGCCGTCTCCGGCGCGGGAGCGGAGGGCGCCTCGGGCTCCGGCTCGCCCGGCGCGCATGGCGGGCGCGGCGCCTGCCCTTCCTCGAGCACGGCCTTTTGCACCACCACATGGGCACGGCGCTCGGGCTTGTGGAAGTAGCGGTACAGCGCCAGGCTGTCTGCGCCATGGCAGGCAGCGCAGGCCTTCTGCCAGCCTGAGCGCCGAAGGTGCTCGGGGCCCGCATCGGGGCCGTGGTTGGAGTGGCAGGAGTTGCAGGTCAGCGCGCCGGTCTGGCCATCCTCCACCACCCGCCCGTGCTCATCGAACAAGGGGATGGTGGTCAGGGCGCCCCAGCGGCTGCCCTCGGCATCGAAGACATGCAGCGGGTGCTCGTAGCCGTGCACCTGGGGGGCCGCCGATCGCTCGTCGACGTGGCAGGCCAAGCATGGACGAGAGCGCCTGTTGTACTCGACGAACTGCGCCTCTCCGTAGCCCTTGCCAGCGTGGGGCGGGTGGCAGGTGAGGCAGGCGCTCTGGTGTTCGCCCACGATGGGGTGCGTCATCCCGACGCCGTGCAGCGCCTCGGAGGTGTGGACCGTGGCCTCGAGCACCGCGGCCTGCTTGCTGTGGCACGCGCTGGCGCAGTCCACCACCGTCACCGGCTTGGTGTGTGGATAGCTGCCCACCTGGGCCGCGGCGTGGCAGGTGGTGCACGGGAAGTTGCCGTGCATGCCCTCGGGCTTGGTGTAGTACTTGTCCTTGCAGAAGAAGTCGCAGTTGCAGTCCACGTCCGCAGGGTCGGGAGGAGATGCCGACTCGCGGTGACACATGTCGCAGGTGGGGCCTGCGGCCGGCTCGGCCATGACTCGCGTGCTGACCGCGACCACGGAGCCGGCGAACGACAGCGCGATCCACGCCGGCCAGGCGCGACGCATCGAGGTGCGGAGGGGGATCATTCGTGAAGCTCCGGGACGTGGCAGACCCTGCAGAGGCTGCCATCCTCCTCAGGCAGGGCCAGCATGGGGTGGTGGTCCTCGACGCCGTGATCATCCGGGGCCAGCCAGACCAGCTCCTCGGTCTCCGCCATATGGTCGAGCACCAGCTGGGTCATGGCCGAGGACAAGCGCGTGTCCTTGAGCCAGCGTGCATCGGGCAACGGCGGGCGGTCGTGGACCTCGTGGCAGCTCCAGCACTGGACCGTGCCGTCGGCGCCCACCGCGATCTGCGGGGGCAGCTGGGCGATGACCTCGGGCTCGAGCTTCGCGCCCACATGGGCGGTGGTGCCCTGGTGCGGGAAGGGATCGTGGCAGGTCATGCAGACCCCACCGACCACAGTGCGGATCTTGGCATCATCGGGCTTGGCCCCCACCTCGGGACGGGCCGTGTGGCAGGCCGTACAGGAGTCGGTGTCCTCGACCCGGTCGATCTCGGGGTGGTGAGGGTTGGTGCGCTCATACTCGCCGCGGGAGTGGCAGGTGAAGCACAGCTGGTTGACGAACTCGTAGGGTCCATCTCGCAGGTAGGGCTCAGGCACCTTCTGGCCCGCGGGGCACTGGGGGTCCACATGGCAGGTCCAGCAGGTCATGCCACCGTCACCCGAGGTCGGAAACGACGGAGGGATGACCTGTTCACCGGGGTCGACCTCGACAGGATGCATGTCGCCGTCGGGGTGACACCCACGACAGGTCTCGACGATGGGCTTGGCGGCGCCGACCTCAGGAGGCCCCGCGACGTGGCACTCGGCGCAGGCCGTGGGATCCTTGTGAGGATCGACGCGCTCGGCCTCCTGGGCCTGCTGGGCCCAGCTCGAGACGACCAGGAAGAGGAGGAGAACCAGGGCGTTCATGGGGACTCCACGCCATTGTCGCCATGGCAGACAGAGCACGACTCCAGGCCGTCGGCGTCCACCATGTCCTGGATCGCTTCGAGGTCGACGTCGGGGGTGCAGCCCGTGCGGTGCAGCGTGACCCTGGCGTGGCAAGCGTCGCAGTCCGCCACGCCGTAGGCGCCGCCATGCTCGGCCGCCGTGACCACCAAGCCCTGCTCGCCGTCGAGCATGGAACCGTCGGGGCAAGGATCCTGGCCGCAGCCGAGCAACAGATGGAGCGCGAGGACGAGCATCACCATGGCAGGGTCCCCCCGCTGTGACAGGCCAGGCAGGACTCCCCTGCGTGACAACTGGTGCAGCGCTGCGGGTCCACCCGAGCCTCGACCCCGTGGGTGACCCGGAAGCCCGGGCCGTGGGGGTTCTTGGCCATGGGGCCACGGTCATCGTGGCAAGCGAAGCACTCCTGGTTGCTGTGGCAGGCGGAGCACTCGGCCGCCGCGGCCCGGGCGTCGTCGGCGTGGTCTTCGCGCCAACCGTCGCGGTGATTGGCAGGGAGGAGCTCACGCAGGTCGCTGTGGCACAGGCTGCACTGGTTGCTCGCCCCGTGAGGCACGCCGGGGATCTCCTCCAGGTGGCAGGCGTGGCAGGTGCTCAGGGGCGCCTGCATGTCGGCCACGGGGGGATCGGTCGTGCGCCCCAGCGGGTGACAGTCCACACACACCAGGCGAGCAGCGCGAAAGGCGCCACGATGGGTCTTGTGGGAGAAGGGCAGTGGGTCGATGAGCTTGGGGGGATCGTCGGCCAACGCCGAGAACCCCAACAGCAGCAGAGCCAGGATCGAGAGCTTCTTCATGGGGTGCTCCCTCGGCCAAACACACCCTGGAGTGAGAGCCCGCCGCGCACCCAGGGGTCGAGCAGGCGATCCGAGCCGGCCGCCACCTGCCCCAGCAGGGTGAGCTCACCCGCGTCGCCGGACAGCAAGGGGAGCTCGGCGCTGAGCCGACTCTCCACCACGTTGGCCATGGGGCCCTCCATGGGCAGAAAGCGGAACCAGCCGGCATCGATGGCCAGCGACGAAGCCTCTCCCAGCTGCCAGCGGGCCTCGGCCACGCCACCCCAGACCCAGGACGGCTGGGCCAGGGCGCCGGTGAGCGCCAGGCCAGCGCTCAGCCCGTCGGTGATGGTGTAGCGCGCCCCGACCCTGGCCAGGCCGCCCGTGCGGGGGGCGTCCGGGTGGAGGTGGTGCGTGGGCCCCACCGCTGCGCTGACGCTGACCTTCTCGATGTCGGCCCGCGCCTCGAGCTCGGCGGCCGCGTAGCCGGGCCCCGTGAGCCAGTCCATGGGCGAGCTGAGGGCCTCGGGCTGGACGGCCCGCTCGAGGTCTTCCCAGCGCAAGCCCGCTCCCAGCTCCACGGCGCTCCCGATGGGGCTGTGGCCTCGCAGCGCCGCGCGGGCGGACGTGCCGACCAGGCTGTCGGAGCTCTCCATGGGCGCCGCCTCGATCAGGGCCGTGGCCCAGCCACCGCGGACGCTGCGCACACGCCCGTAGCCGTGTACGCGATGGATCACCTCATCGTCCAGCAGGCGGCCTTCCCAGCCAGCACCGCCGCTGAGTACGCCGCCGGAGTCCAGTCGCAGCTCGCCGCCCACCAAGGCGTCCTCACCGCGCTCGTAGGTCTCGGGATGCCAGCTGCGGCCGCCCCAGCCGTGGAAGGTCACCGCGGGGGCCAGGCCGACGTCCAGCTGCGCGCCGTCGAGCCGCAGGAAGCCACGCTCGGTGGCCATCACGAAGCGCCCCAGGCTCAGGCTGTAGCAGGGGCCGCGCAGGCCCATGGCCAGGCGGTACAGATCGCCGGTCCAGGCCCCGTCCAGGGGGTCGCGAACCGCCCCCAGGGCATCGAAGCTGAGCCCCGACGGATCCCGCAGCGCCAGCCCGAGCTGCTGCTCGACCCGGACCTGGGACTCGGCCGCATAGCTGGGGCGCGCCTCGACACCCGACCAGGACCACAGCCGCCAGTCCACGCGCTCCGAAGCCGACGCGACGCCCAGCAGCACCAGGACGAAGGGGCTCATTCCGCACCTCCGTGACAGATGGGTGCGCAGGTGGCGGGCATCGCGGCCGGGCCTTCGTCGGCGTCGTGGCAGCCCGTGCAGGTGCCCTCACCGCGGGAGGCGCTCCACTGGATGTGCCCCCTGCCCCAGCCCTCGGAGTGGGGGTAGGCCGCGTGACAGCGGGAGCAGGCCACCCCCACGCTGCCGCCGTCGGAACCGTGGCAGGCGGTGCAGGCGCCCTGTGCGGGGGCAGGCCGAAGTCCCTGGCCGGAGCTTCCATGGCTGGCGCTCCAGTCCTCGGCGTGGGGATAGTTCCAGTGGCAGCTGTCACAGGCCCGGGCCACCTCGCCACCCTCGAGGGCGGCGCCGTGGCAGGTACCGCAGACCGCCGACAGGTCGCCGCGGGCCAGGCCGTACACGCCATGCTGGCCCGCAGCCTCCCAGCCCAGAGGGTGGGGGTAGCTGGCGTGACAGCTGGTGCAAGCCAGCCGACCCGCAGCGGTCTGCTCGACCCCGTGGCACTTGTCGCAAGGCTCCCGCTGGGCGAGCGGTCCGGAGCGGCCTTGGCCATGGCTCTGGCCTTCTTCCCAGCCCGATGCGTGGGGGTAGCTGTCGTGGCACTCGGCGCAGAAGGGAGTGCCCGGCTCGACCTCGTGGCAGCTCACGCAGGCGGCCGCGCCGTGCTCGAGGTAGTCGCCGCCGTGCGCCAGGGCCTGGTCGTAGCCCGTGGCGTGGGGGAACATGGCGCCGGGCGCAGCCGGTGCGACCCAGTCGGAGGAGCGACCGCAGCCCAGTGCCAGGATCAGGAGGACGCCGATCATGGGTAAAGCTCCTCCCAGCTGGCCTGGAAGGCCTCGTGGGTACTTGCGAGACGGGGATCGCCGTGGGGGCCGGCGAAGTCCCACCCGAAGCCCTGCCAGTACCAGGCGTTCCAGGCGTGACAGTCCGAGCAGGCGTGGGGTGGGAACGCCCCCAGCTCGAGCTCGCTCGCTCCAGCAGCATCGAAGAGCGCGAGGGTGTCGGCGGGGCTGAGGGCGGTGAAGCGATGGGAGGTGCGGTCGCCCGCCCCGGATTGCTCGCTCCACCAGCCGTCCGAGGCGGTCGGGGGCATGTGGCAGCCCACACAACGGCCGCCTTCCTGGGCGCCCTCGGGCAGGTAGAGCAGGTGGGCGGCGTGGGCCAGCACAGCGTCATGGCTGCCGCCGAAGGTCCCGGCCAGATGGCAGGCGTCGCACAGGGCGTTGTCGTCCACCGAGCCCCGCAGGAGCGCGGGCGCAGGCTCCAGGGCGCCGTGCACCTGGTGGCAGTCCAGGCAGCGGAGGCCGCTGCCGGCATCACCGTGCAAGGAGAGGCGGTGCTCGTCCAGCTGCATCCTGCCCACCGCGGCAGCGCCGGAGGGCCAGTGGTCCGCAACGGACGCCGCGAAGTCTGCCAGGGTATGGCCGGGCATGAAGCGCCCGGGCTCGGCGTGGGGGTGGGGCAAGCCGCTGTCGTTGCCCTGGGTGCGGGAGTGGCACTGGCCGCAGGCCTCGTCTGCCCGCGCCGCGTCGAGCCGCGCAGGAGCCGTGATGGCGGCGGGATCCGTGGAGCTCGTGTGGCCACCACCGGGCCCGTGGCAGGCCTCGCAGCCGACACCGTCGTAGCGACCGCTGGAGCTGGCATAGGCCAGATCTACGCCGCCGTCGTCTCGGATGGTCAGGCTGTAGCCCGCGCTGTGGCACGGCAGACAGGAGGCGTCGGCGGAAAGCCGCGGTTCGGGCCCAGCACCGCCGAAGGCGAAGCTGCCGTCCTCGCCGAACCAGCGCTCCCGCTCGAAGGGCGCCAGGGCGGCGGCGCTGTCGGGGTAGGTCGAGCGCGCGGCGAGCCCGGCGCGCCACGCCAGGGGCAAGGGGAAGCTCTGCTCGTCCACGCGCACCACCGGCACCGTGCTGCGCTCCGGGTCGCCCAGGTAGGACTCGACGGTGAAGGTGACCGCATCGCCTCGGCTGTCGAGCAGGGTGACGACCGGCTGGTCGCCGTCGAGCCACAGGGTGGCGGTGGCGCCACCCAGGTCCAGCTCGGCGCCCGTGGTGAAGAGGTCGAGCAGCGCCTGGGAGGGCTGCTGAACGTGGGCCTGCGCATGGGGGCCGGCGGCCTGGGCGGCCGCGGGCTCCGAGTGGCAGAAACCACACAGGGTGGACCCCACGTAGCTGGCGTCTGCGGGCGGACGCCCAGAGAGCTGCGCCTGCCACTGCAGCCCACCTCCGGCCGGAATGCTCACGTCCAGGAGACTGCGGGGCCAGAGGGCCCCTTCGGAGTCCTCGATCCAGAGCCCGATGGCTTCGCCCGCGACCCCATCGAGCCGCGCCACGCCGGCGGCGTCACTGGTCGCGCTGGCGCCCGTGGACGCGCTGACCAAGGCACCGACCAGCGGAGCCCCGTCCGGCCCTGTGGCCGTGACCGTGACCACCCCTGCAGCGCCAGCCGGCTCGAGACTGAGCTCGACCACCGTGGCCTCGCCGGCCTCGATCACCCAGCTGCCCTGCTCCACGGGCTCGTAGCCCGCCGCCGACACCACCAGGCGGTACTCCCCGGGCGGGAGCCAGTCCAGCAGGAAGGCGCCGCTGACGTCGGTGCTGGCCTCGTGCCCACGGGGCACCGTGACCAGGTGGGCGTCAGCCAAGGGTGCGCCGTCGGCATCGACCACTGAACCCTGGAGGGCGCCTCGGGTGGCGACGGTGACCCCGCCCGTGTCGTCGGGAAGTTCGGCCACAGGGAGTCCGACGGGACCTCCGCAGCCATAGGCAAGTGTCAGCACCGCGGTGAATGTGAGTCGCATTGCCCTGCCTCGCTGCCGGCAGAATGCCTCATGGGCCCATGGCAACCCAGGACGGACCACCCGCAATCTACGGAAGATCATACAAATGCGTCATAGTCTATGTGCAATGAATCTGAACACGGTGACCAAAAAAAGCGCGCCCGGGCGGAAGGCCCGAGCGCGCCTGAGCACGACCTCGTCGCTGGAGCGATGCTACTCGCCGGTCACGTAGGGCAGATCCACCGCCGCGCTCCACTTGTGGCTCTCGAGGCTGGAGTAGATCATGGTGTTGGCGCTGTAGAGCAGGGCGTAGGCGTCGTAGCCCAGGGCCTGCAGCCAGCCGGCGAACATGGCCGCGGTCTGGCCGGTCCAGCAGTAGATCACGATGGTGGCGCCGGGATCGAAGATGGACAGGTCGTCCAGGCCGATCTCCCCGGGGGTGAGCTGGTACGCACCGTCGATGTGGCCGTAGTGGTCCCAGTCATCGACGCCCCAGTAGTTGAAGATCTGGTAGTCCTCGGGAGAGGCCAGCACGTCAGCGGCCAGCACCTTGTTGGTGCCGTCCCACACCCGCGCGTCCAGCTGCGTGGAGAGGATGGCGGCGCCATCGGTCTCGCCTGTGGCGAGCTCGGCCATGTCGTAGCTGCCCAATGCGGGGGACGCGTCGGTGGACCAGCTGTCGTAGTCCAAGGCGGCGTCACCCACGTTGCCTGTCCACAGATCGAAGTCGCTGTGCCAGCCGCTCATGCCCCACTTGAGGGAGACGGCGTCGTGGCCGAGCAGGCGCAGGCCCATGGTGGCCTGGGCGGAGGTGGTGCCCGTGTAGCAGTAGACCAGCACCTGCTTGCCGTCGGTGTTGTTGGCGTCGACGTAGGCGGCCAGATCGCCCATGCCCACGCTGTGGGCGCCCTCGATGTGCCCATCGATGTAGTCCACCACGCCGTTGCCGTCCTTGTCGGAGGTGCGCAGGTCCACGATGAACCAGTTCTCGAGGCCGGCGTCGAAGACGTCCTGCGCGGAGAGGATCCACGAAGAGGTCATCTCGGGGAGGTCGAGGCCGTTGTCGGTCATGTAGGTGGTGAGGGTGTCGAACTCATCCACGACGTCGGTGTCGGCGTCGGTGTCGGCGTCGCTGTCGGCGTCGGCGTCGGTGTCGGAGTCGGTGTCGGTGT